>NZ_JADMSV010000019.1:0-104344 GCF_015560935.1 Butyricimonas sp. BSD2780061689_150309_C8 | reverse complement strand
ATAAAATCACTATATTTGTGAATAAAATTTAATAATAATAATGGCATACCTGTAGAATTTTATGCACGTGTATAAAGGGATGATCTGGCTATTTCTGGGGAAAATTTAAAGGGGGGCAATTTAAGTTGGATTCTAGGGGTCAATTACATTGGAATTTCCACAACCGCCTCTTGCTTTTTCTTATCAAGGATTTTCGCGTAAATCTGTGTTGTTGAAAGTTCCTTGTGTCCGAGAAGTTTCTGAACCGTGTAGATGTCTGCGCCGAGGTCAAGCATGAGAACGGCAAATGTATGCCGTAAGCAGTGGAACAGAATACAGGAAGCAAGCAGATGAAGGGATGAGAAAGGAAAACGTAATTGGTTGAATATGAGCAAAACTTCTGTTTTTTGCTGAGGTAAGGTAAAGAAAAAATGAACAGGATATTGTAGGTGTTCAGTTACCAGAGTGTTAGCTGTCCAGTTACCTGAACCGAATAGGTAACGGAATGAGCAATAAAGAAACTGTCACTGAGGCTATTATTCACTATATGTCGGTATTTTGCATACCAAAGGACGCTTATGAAATAGGTAATTTTGCCATTAAATAATAAGCGTATGAAAGTAGAAAAATTCAAGGTGCTGCTCTACCTGAAAAAGAGCGGTCTAGACAAATTCGGAAGGGCTCCGATAATGGGGCGGATAACGGTAAACAACACGATGGCCCAATTCAGTTGTAAGCTGTCATGTACTCCGGAGTTATGGAATCCAAGAGAGAGCCGACTGAATGGAAAGAGTAAACAAGCTGTTGATATTAATGCAAAAATTGACCGGCTCTTGCTTTCGGTCAATTCTGCATTTAATTCACTTGTTGAACGTAAGATTGATTTTGACGCAACTGCTGTCAAAGAGCTTTTGCAGGGAAGTGTAGAAACCCAGATTACTCTGTTGAAACGGCTTGATATGCATATCGAGGATATGCGCTCTAGAATTGGTATAGATGTGGCAAAAAGCTCCATGTCAACATACATTTACACCCGTAGGTATCTTGGTGAATATATTCAAAAACGATTCAAGACAAGTGATGTCGCTTTTGGTCAGTTGAATGAACACATCCCTTGGGAGTTTCAGGATTATATTCTGAAGGACAAAGGACTTGCGGTAGATACGGCAAGACATTATCTGGCCATCCTGAAGAAAATCTGCCGGATGGCATTTAAGGAAGGATATGCGGAAAAGCGTTATTTTGTGAATTTCAAACTGCCCCAAGAGCACCGTAAACCACCACGGGCTTTGAGTCGTGAAGATTTTGAGAAGATCCGTGATGTTGTAATACCACCGGAAAGAGTCACTCATAACATAGCCAGAGATTTATTCCTTTTCGCCTGTTATACAGGAGTCCCATATGCGGATGCGGTTTCAATTACCCGAGAGAATATATACAAGGATGATAAGGGCGATTTGTGGTTAAAGTATCTGAGAAAGAAAAATGATTATCAGGCACGTGTCAAATTGCTGCCGGAGGCTATCGCTTTAATAGAAAAATATCGTTCGGATGAAAGGGATGAGCTTTTCCCGATGATACACCATCCCAATATGCGACGGCACATGAAAGGTTTGCGTGATTTGGCCGGCATAAGCTGTGACCTGGTCTATCACATGGGAAGACATACCTTCGGAAGTCTGATAACCCTTGAGGCCGGTGTTCCTATTGAAACAATCAGCAAAATGCTGGGTCATACCAATCTGACAACTACCCAGCTTTATGCGAGGGTAACTCCTAAAAAACTTTTCGAAGATATGGACAAATTCATCGAGGCAACGAGTGATATGAAACTGGTATTATAAATCAAAAATGAAAGAATCATGAGAAGTACATATAAGCAATTGTATTATATAAACCGCAGTAAAGTCAAATCAGACGGTACCACATCAATCATGTGTCGTATTACAATAGACGGAAAGGCTGTTGCATTATCGACCGGGTTATATTGCCAGCCGGAAGAGTGGAACAGCAAGAAAGGGGAAGTCAAAAACAACAGACTGAACGGAATACTTGGTGAATATAAGAAACGCGTAGATGAAACTTATGCTAAACTGTTGAAAGTAAACGGTGTTATCAGTGCGGAACTGCTAAAAACAGCCATGACTGGGGCTGTCGGTATCCCGAAGTATATATTACAGGCAGGAGAAGTGGAACGGGAAAATCTAAAAATCCGTTCCATTCAAATAGATTCAACTTCCAGTTATCGGCAATCAAAAATGTATCATTACTATCTGGGTGAATACATCCGTTCTCTGGGTAAGGAGGACATGCTTTTTACAGATATAACCGAAGAGTTTGGGATCAATTATATTTTATATCTGAAAACAAATTACCCTCATAAGCCATCATACCGGAATCATTGTCTTTGTTGGCTGAAACGTTTGGTCTATTTAGCCGTAGATAACGGAATCTTGAGGTATAATCCTTTGGATGATATAAAATATGAAAAGAAGGCACCTGCAAAGCTCATGTATATAAGCAAGAAACAACTTCAGGAGATAATGAGCAGTCCTAAACTTGATCCATTACAAGAACTGGCAAGAAGAACCTTTATATTTTCATGTTTTTGCGGTTTGGCTTATGTTGATGTACGCAATCTCTATCCTCATCATATAGGTACAACTGCGGAAGGACGGAAATATATCAGAACATTCCGCAAGAAAACAAGCGTTGAGTCATTTATACCATTGCATCCGGTCGCGGAGCAGATAATTTCCTTGTATAATACGACAGATAACAGTAAGCCCATCTTCCCGTTACCAAGACGTGATATGATCTGGTTTGAAATACATGAGATGGGATTTTCCCATCAGTTCAAACATAACCTGTCATATCATCAAAGTCGTCACACTTTTGGCACCCTAATGGTCTCTGCAGGGATTCCTATGGAAAGCATATCCAAAATGATGGGACATACAAATATCAGAACGACACAAGGATACGCAAAAGTTACAGATGACAAGATTTCAGAGGATATGGATAGATTAATGGAGAAAAGAAACTTAATAAATGAAATAAAAACGTATACTTAACTTTTATTGGTGGAGTATACGGGTAAAATAATATTCGGCTATATAAAAGATTAGAAGCTGCCTTAAAAGTATTAACGAATCGTTATGTTAATAAGACTTATTCTTTTAGGACAGCTTCTAGTACTTTCTCAATTACTTTCTTGCACACATGTCAGCCATCAACCAATCACTGTCTGGTCTAGTAATCAATCGTGCATTATTATACGCCATTTCCATTGTGAATATAGTCCTTCCTTCGTAATTGTTTACCTCTTTCTCTTTATCATATTTATGGTTACATACAAGGGCTACGTCTATTGTTCCCTTATGTTCAAGAGCTAATGGAAGTAAAAGTTGCATTTTATGATCTTTGACATAATATACTGGAATAGCTGTTTTGTAGTTCCATGCTACACGACTTAGAGCTATATCTAGAGCATTACTGAAGCGTGTTGTAAGAAATTGTTTCCAATCATCATCTTCAAAAATCGCATCAGCTAGTTTTTTATAATAGGCTTCTCGTTGGGGTTTTGGCAATGCCGCTGGATCTTCAATAAATTGGAACCCATCTGTTGCCCCTTTCTTTATAAATCCAACAGGAAGTCGTTCTATATTTTCTTTTATAAAATGATTCCAGTCCAAAGTTGGTCTTTGGGCGGTGATATCATAGAATAATTCACGGGGATCATCAAAATATTGAGCACGTTTAGGTTTATATGGGAAATCTGTTATAATTTTTTGATAGTAACTATTTGCTGTCCCAAATCCTAAGAATACCCATGGTTGGGTGACTGCAGGATTCTTACCATTATTTTTCTGAAAAAAGGCATAAATCGGGTCATAAATGTTATCTACCAATCCTGTATTCCAAACAGCATTGTTCTCATTAGTAAGAATTTTTAAAATAGGCTTTCTGGCTTCTCTTTTGGATCTTTCTATCTCTTCTTCATCTTCGTATTGAAGTCGTTCAAAAGTGTATGAAAGATAATTCTTTAGAATGGGTTTTGCCAATTTGTCTTTTTCATCATAATACCAACGTTCGTCTAATGCCAAATTGACAGCCAAGTCATTAATAGCAGCATCCCACCCTAAAATATCGGGTTTATCTTTGGGCTTTGGGAAATAGGCGAAATTGCTAATAGATTCTCCTATGTATGATCCTTGTTTTAGGCTGAGAGTCTGAGATGACACCCTTGTGGCTATCGTGGAAGTAGGTGATTTTATCCCTAATTTCTTTAAATCACGTGCTTTTACAGGAGCTTCATGTTTTGATGGGTCTCCAATACGGAATTCGATACGCTTACGAAACAAGCATTCCACGGCCTGTCGTATACCAATGAAGCCCATTTTTAGGTATTCATCTTTTGCTACTTTGGAGCCAATCGCAGCAAAAGGAATCCATCCTTCATCATCAGAAACAACACTTGCGAAAGCCTCTTCTATCTTCTCTTTCAGTGCGTTTGTAATTTTCAAATAGTTAGGAGCGATGCGAAAGGCCTTAAATACCTCACCTGTACCCTGGGGCTGATAACAAGGCTCATACTTTGCTTTTGGATAATAACTTTCCAATAATTTTTCTACATCCAGAGGAACGTTGTTGCGTTTCTCAACAAGTTTGTTAAAACAAGTTCTGAACTCATCGTACCTTAAATAATTTCCCGGTAATGTCGGGGTTAGCGCATAAGCACCCTCAAGCAGAGCTCTAATTTCTGATTCTTCCATAAAAAATTATTTTTTATTTTGTTATGGCTATCATTGGTGATAGCTTTTTTATTATGCAAAAACAAATAGCGTGCCGTTTCATTAATTTGAATATTTTATTGATAATTTTTAATACTATATTTAGGGAACTGAAATCAGTCGCCCATTTCCTCGCCACCCATAGAAGTTAGTACAGACTCTATTGAAAGCGAAAAGGTCCGGCGGCTATGCCGTTTCGGGCAGAATCTTCCTCTTTCAGAGCGTATTCAGCCCGAAAACCTTTTCCCTTTCACGTCTGTACAATGGACGCCGACGGCAGCGGAAACAAGCGACTGACGGAAAAGTCAGAAAATAAAAATTAAAACAGCATATAGATTGGTTCAAATAGGGCCTAATACTATATGTTGTTTTTTATCATTTGGGAAAGGCTGTTTTTTAGAAACACAAATTAAACGGGCAGGCGGTCAACTGCGCTCCCTCCAGAAAAATCAAAATCCCTACGTGTCCTTCGTGGAGCGTTTAGAGTGTCAGCTTCTTTTGTATCTGTACGCCTCCTTGTACCCTTTCATCAGTGTCTTTTCTATGTCGGAAGCCCGGTAGAGAATCTTGCCACCTACCTGTATATAAGGCAGAATGCCGTTGTTGCGGTAATCCTGCAAGGTTCTCCGACTCACTTTCAACAGGTATGCCACTTCCTTGTCCGTCAGCAGTTCATCGCCATAGGCAGACGGTTGCCGTTTCTCCAGTAATCTTTCGAGCAAAGCCAGCAGCCTGTCGAAATTCGAGTGGAACATCTTTACCCACTCATGGTCCTTTTCTCTGATTTCATTACTCATACGCGTTTGATATTGGTTATACATTATTCTTGAAACTCGTTCAAATGGTCTTGCCTTTCCAACGGGCTTCCTTGCGCTTGTCTTCCACGTTGCCGACTACCCGTTCCACATCGTCAGGACGGTAGTAAGTCCGGTTCCCAATTTTCGTAAAGGCAAGCGTTCCGTTATCCCTCAGGGTCTGCAAGGTTCTCGGACTGATACGCAACCTGCGGCAGACCTCATGGTTGTCCATCCATTCACCTGTTTTCTTCCCGCCGTGTTCACTGCACAGACTTTCCACCCGCTGCACGAAGTAATCCAGTTTGGCGGCAATCTCCTCGAAAGTCCTCTTTTCAAAGCTGATGATTTCCATTTTCTTCATTATTTTCAATTAAACAGATATTCAAAATTCTGGAAAAGGACAGGTCTTTTACAGCCGATATTCCATCATGTCTCATTGTTCTATTCTCGGCTGGAAATGTGACCGTTTTCTCTGTTCCCACTGCAAATAAAAGCAGTAGAAATCACACTGCAATGGATTTTCAGACCGGTGACGATGCGTTGCCCGGAATGACATCATGTTACATATCAATTGCACACAATGATCTTTCTTTATAAACAGAATCTGCTTGAACAATCCGGTATGTAGAAATCACTCCGGCAAATCACGGCAGGCAGCACCGATCGCCCAATCTATATTGTGCATAGGGTAACATAATTGCCACGGTATCTCCATTTGCTTGATTCTGTTCACTATACACACTTCCTTTGCTCACGACAACGAGTCAAGGTGCGCACCGAGACCAGTGAGTAAACCGATTAAAATCAAAAATGTATGGTAACAAAAAAGAAATTGACCCAAGAAGAATGGGAGGCCATGACAGGTACGGACATGTCATTCATACTCCCGTCAGATGGCAGCATTGAAACTGCCCTGGAATCATCCTTGAATGATATCGGGAAAGAGAAGTCAGAAGGAACGGTAGAACGGACCGACGCCACATCCGAGACCCGGCAACCGGAAAAGAGGAAGCTATTCTCTCGTCTCAGCGTCGTATAAGCAGCAGGCAAAGGAAGCTTTCTCTGGACGAATACCGGAAAGCCTTTCTTCAGGTCCCGAGAATCGAAGACCGCAAGCCCGTGTTCGTAAGCGGTGAGGTACGTGACAGGCTGGACGAGTTTGTCCGCAGGTTGGGAGGACGCAAAATGAGCGTTTCCGGACTGCTTGAGAACATCGCCCGGCAGCATCTTGAAATCTACTCGGAAGACTTCGAGCAGTGGCGAAAGCTGTGATATTTTCCGGAATGACAGACTTGCTTACTGACTACAGTCATTACAGTATTCAGACAGTCAGTAGCCGACCTGAGGGGGTAACGGACAAAACTTCAGTTTTGGGAGTTAGCGAGGTTATCTTTCGGGCATCCCGAAAACCTCGCTCCACTCCCGAAGAGTGGAGGCAATCCGCTCCCGGTGGTCGCAGATTGTGAGAAAAAGAATAATCAAAAATCAAAGGAAGAAAATATGAATGACAGAAAGAAAAACAGACCGAGGGGACGCCCCAAAGTAAGCGGAGTGTGCAAACTCAGCAAAGCCGTTACAGTAAAATTCTCCAAGATAGACTATGAACGGTTGTGCCGACGCAGCAGGCAGGCTAACCTCACGCTGGCGGAATTTCTTCGCGTATCAGCCTTTGAGACGACGATAACGGCCAGGCACTCTGCTGAGGAAACTGCCGTCATACGCAGTCTTACGGGGATGGCGAACAACCTGAACCAACTGACCCGTCTGTCCCATCAGGCCGGATTCCACCGTACCCAAAAGACGGTGACGGAACTCCTGCAGAAACTCAAGGAGATTATTGTCCGGTACAGGTACGGAGAAAGGAGGCCGTCATGATTGGCAAAATCAAGAAAGGGAAATCCTTCGGCGGCTGTATCCGCTACGTGATGGGCAAGGACAACGCGGCAATCATTGACTCAGATGGCGTATTGCTGGGAAATATCCGGGAAATAACGGACAGTTTCAACTACCAGCGTGAGCTTAATCCGAAGATAAAACAGCCTGTCGGACACATTGCATTGAGCTTCAAGCCTGAGGATAAGGCCTTACTTACGGATGAATTTATGGCTAAAATAGCCCGGGAATACATGGAACTGATGGGCATAAGGAACACCCAGTTCATCCTGGTAAGACACCATAATACGGACAACCCGCACTGTCACCTGGTCTATAACCGCATCGGGTATGACGGCAAGGTAATCTCTTCCCAGAGCGATTACAAGCGCAATGAAATTGCCACAAAACTGCTTAAGGACAAGTACGGACTGACATACGCCGAGAACAAGGGCAAGACTAACGTAGAGAAACTCCATGCCTCGGAACGTGTGAAATACGAAATCTTCAATGCCGTCAAGGCAGCTTTGAAGCGCTCCGGAACATGGAAAGAGTTCAACGATTATCTGCTTCGCCGGGGTATCAGGCTGGAATTTGTAAAGCGTACCCGGGAGATAAAAAGGCCGGAGGACATACAGGGAATCCGGTTCACTAAGGACGGGCAGACCTTCAAGGCTTCACAGATCAGCCGGGAGTTCAGCTTTGCCAGACTGAATGTCCGGCTGGGCTGGAAGACTTCGGAATCCCAACAGGAATCCGAACGTAAGGTGCAGCAAAGGATACCGGACGGAGGCCATCTTCTCGAAAGTACGGGACCGGGACTGTTCAGCCCGACAAGCGGCACCGCTCCCGAAGAGCCGTTATCTCAGGAAGAACTCTTGCGCAGACGCAGGAAGAAGAGACAAAAAAGGAAAGGTTTCGGATTGTAGTCCGTCCTTTCCCATTCAAATTATTCATGAACATTAAAATTGCAGGAATATGAAAATGGAAGAATGTATCGAGAGCATCTTCGGATGCCTGGAAAGAATCGAGAACAAAATCAACGGGTTGTCCGTCCCCTTGCCGGAAGGCAACAGCCCGACAGTTAATAACACACAGGATGAGTCCGTGCTGAATGAAGTCCGGAATGGTCATGAGATATTTCGCAAATTGTTGGCTCGCGTGTACGAAGGTCTTGCCGCCATCAAGAACGATATGGTTTCCATGGACAGGAAAAACTCGTCACAGGAAAAACTTGGACAGGTCTTGTCGGAAATGCGTAATGAACAGCGGCAGAACCAGGAGAAAATGGTAAACCTGTTTTGTGAGACCAATGACACAATCAGGAAGAATGCCGTCAAGACAAGCAACATCAACCATCATTTCAGCCTGAGTATAGAATCCCCGTACACTTTCTGGAGTTTTTTCGTGATGTTCGTGACAATCGTGATTCTGTCCGTGGCTCTCTATTTTTCGGCGAGGACAGATAACGTTCAGGCCGATAATGATTTGAAATATCGTTATGTCAAGATGAAAGGAGAGGCTACCCCTGAGCAACTCGTGGAACTTGAGAAACTCTTTGGACCGAACCGGAACAACGAACGGATCGGACAGATGCGTGAAGACGTGGAAGCCTACGAGGAAGCGGTACGGAGAAAGGCCACCCTGACCGAGCAGGCACGGCTGAAAGAACAGGCCGCGAGAGAACTGGACAGCAAGGCGAAGTCCATCAAGGACAAGTTTATTATTAACGAGGCTAAAAAATAGTGTCTCAATTAGTTGTAACAGTCAAGACTTATTTTGGTGTTCTTGTCCTTTCCCGACATGAAGCAACCAGAGTAAGTCTTGAATAACAGAAAAAGTCAGCAGATGAACAGTCAGCTTCACAACTTTTACTTTATTAAAGATTATTTTTCCGTAAGGTTCTTTGTTTATTTCTATTTTGATTGAAGAATATGCTAAAATTTATCTGTAAACGATATTTTTTATAACTAACACGACATATTCTCATCCAAAATATCTAACTTTGCACAAAAATTATAAGATAAATGGACTATCACTTGAATAAGATAAAGGTCGTTCTTGCCGAGAAGAACAAGTCGAATAAGTGGTTAAGTGACCAACTTGGAGTATCTCCGACAACGGTATCCAAGTGGGTGACAAATACTTGCCAACCACCTATAGAAACATTTATGAGAATAGCTCAATTATTGAACGTTAATTTAGACGACCTAGTTCGTTATGAAGTATTGTTCCCGCAAAAGCAAGAATAGTATATGAGATATAGTTTTTCAGGTCATGAATCCTTTCATTGCAAACCATTATGGCTTAAGAAAGGATTTGATCATCTTAACGAGGGTCACACATTTCTTGACGACAATGCTGTAGTAGAATTGGGCGTAGGGAAAAATATGGTCGCATCGATAAGGTTTTGGATGAAAGCCTTTGCTTTAACTGATAGCGACAAGCTTACTATGTTGTCCCATTTAATTTTCTCCAATAATGGATTTGATCCATTCTGCGAGGATATTGGCACATTATGGCTTTTGCATTATCAACTTGTAACAACGCATGTTGCAAGTATATATGACCTGACTTTTACAGAATTTCAGCGTGAACGTCGAGAGTTTGACAAGGAGCAGTTGTTGGGCTTTATACATCGCAAATGTAATGTACTTGAACAGAAAAATGTCTACAATGAAAATTCTGTAAAGAAGGATATCTCTGTAATGCTACAAACATACGTTCCACCAACGAACCTAAAGCAATTAGAGCATTTTGGAGCAATGTTTATCGGACTTAGCCTTATTATTCCTATTGACGATGGCAGGTATCGTTTTGCTGAAACTGATTCGACATCTCTTCCCAATGAGATAATGCTATTTGCAATTATAGATATAAAAGGCAATGACAAAACTGTGTCATTTGATAAAATACAATATCTTAGTTTACTATTCTGCATGCCTGTTGGAATTATATTAGAAAAGCTTATGGCTATTGCTGCCAAGTATCCGGACTATATAGATTATAATGACAACAGTGGTATTCGAAATCTCTTTTTTAAACATGAATTGGACAAATACGAAGTCCTTAATCAATACTATTCTAGATTATGAAATACACTCCATCTGTAAATATTGAATATGGTATAGACAAGGACTTCAAATACATTGTCACGCCTAATGCACAGCAGGTTATAGGAAATATCATTTCTTCATTTCGTGCTGGCATGCATACATTCTCTTTAATAGGGACATATGGAACTGGTAAGTCAAGTTTTTTGATGGCATTAGAACGCGACTTAAATGAAGGGACAACAGAACTTGTGTCCGATAAAAGTGTTTTTGGGAAGTTTGACGGTTTTGAATGTCTAAACATATTAGGTGATTACAATTCTTTATCAAATCTATTAGCGGATAAGTTAAACTGTGGGTATTCTCTTGATACTAAAAATATTTTTAATGCACTTTCCAACCGATACCAAAATTGCAAGAAACAAAATAAGCTATTACTGATAGTTATAGATGAATTTGGCAAAGTGCTTGAACACGCTAGCAAAAATAGTCCAGAAAAAGAATTATACTTTTTACAGCGATTGGCAGAATTTGTCAATACTTCGACAAGACAAATCATTCTACTAACAACGCTACATCAGAATTTTGGGGCGTATGCCACTGGTTTGTCAGAAACACAAAGGAATGAATGGACAAAAGTTAAAGGACGTTTTAAAGAGATTGTTTTTTCTGAGCCTGTCGAACAGTTGCTCTATCTTGCATCTGAACAATTATCAGGACGGTTTAGACTTTCTGACAACAAAAAGGCTGTTCAAAAAAGGATACTATCTGCAGCTATTGCAAGCAACTTTGTAAATAAGTCGCTAACCGAAGATGTTATTGACAAACTTTCGCCGCTAGACACGCTCTCTGCCATGTGTATTACTAAAGCTATACAGAAATATGGCCAAAATGAACGTACTCTATTCTCATTTCTAACAGCAGAAGGTAGTAACTCTATAAACGATTTTATTGAAACAGACAATTGCACATACAATCTTTCTATAGCCTATGATTATTTGATATATAATTTCTTCTCTGCTTTATCAGAAATAAATTCAGATACAGCAGCATGGACAAGTATGAGAGTGGCAATAGAACGAGTTGGAGGTGGAGAACTAAAAGATGAATATATCGAAGATGCTATAAAAATTGTAAAGGCAATAGGTATGCTCAACTTATTTGGAACAGCATCAACGAGTTTGTCTAAGTCATTACTAATGGATTATGCAAGGTTCGCTATGAATATTGAGAATCCAGAAGCAGTACTTAAACAACTTGAAATTCATAAAATAGTAAGATATGCTTCATACAAATCTTCATACATTTTATTTGATGGAACAGACATTGATCTTGAAGATGAACTATACAAGGCTGCAAGTATAGTTCCATATCCTCAAGCAACAGTTGATGATCTTGCTCCATACATACAACAGCGAGCTCTTGCCGTATCGGAAGCATACTATCAATATGGCACTCCTCGATACTTTGAATTTATTGCCAAAAATGAGCCTGAAATAATGTATCCGGCAAACGATATTGATGGTTATGTTCAAATGATATTTCCATTAGAAGATGGTTGTTTTGAACGAACACTAGCTATTTCACGAGAATGTAAAGTAGCCAATCTGTACGCTGTATTCCTTAATGTTGACGAGATAACACGTCATTTGTATGAGATACAAAAACTCACATTCATTCAAATAAATGTAATCATAGATGATAGGGTGGCACGAAGAGAAGTCCAAAATCATATTAAATACGAGCAAGGATTACTTAATGCTGCTATCAATGATATTATGACCACATCTAATGATAAAGTGGTATGGATATATAATGGTGAAGTCATAAAAGTTAAGTCATATAGAGAACTCAATAAGACTTTGACTAAAATATGCCGTGAGGTGTATTCATCTACTCCTATTATAAAGAATGAATTATTTAATAAACAGAAATTGAGTTCTTCCATTTCATTAGCACGGATAAAGTTACTTGATGCGATGATTGAAAACCACGACAAAGAAGATTTTGGTTTTCCGGAAGATTCATTTCCACCAGAAAAAACAATATATTATACCCTTTTCCGCAAAACAGGTATCCATCGTATTAATGAAGAAGGACAATATGTTCTTGATACTCCAATCGGCGAAGAACTAATAGACCTTTGGAATGAGTGTGAGTCATTTGTAGCATCTACTATTGAGAAGCCAAGGAAGATTATAGAACTTATTAAGATTCTAAAAACACAACCTTTCAAGCTAAAACAAGGCTTTTTAGAATTCTGGATTCCAGTATATTTGTTTATTCGTCAACAAAATTTTGCTATTTATAATAGCAATGGAGCTTTTGTCATGAGTATCAACAAGGAATTCTTTGAGTTGTTGCAAAAGAAACCTGGTGATTTCTCAATTAAGGCTTTTAATGTCAATGGAATAAAAACCGAATTCTTCAAGAAATACCAACAGTTTTTGAATAAGAATAGTGATACTAAATTATCGACATCATCGTTCATTGCTACATTCAAGCCGTTCCTTGTATTTTATAAGAACCTTAATGACTACGCCAAATCCACGAACAAGTTCGAACATAAGTCTACTGTTATGTTCCGTAATGTTCTTGCAACAGCAAAAGATCCTGAAAAGGCTTTTTTTGAAGATATTCCACAAGCATTTGGTTATCGAGATAGCGAACTTAATGGGAATAATGATGTACTTGATAATTATATTACACTAATAAAAGGTGCTGTTAGGGAATTAAATACTTGCTATGATATGTTGATTGATCGAATTGAGCGACATATTATTGAACAAGTATCTTTACCTGAGACTTACGAAGAATATAAGCCAGCTATAGAAGAACGCTATGCTGGGGTGAAGAAGCATTTGCTGACAACAAAATGTAGAACTTTTCTCGAACGTTTACTCGCTCCATCTACCACCAAGAGAGAGTTTATTGAAAAAATTTCAAATGTGGTTATAGATAAACGACTTGTTCAAATTAAAGATAAAGAAGAAGAATACTTATTGGACAACATTGTGTTCTTGTTTCACGAACTCGATCAGTTTGTATCTATTTCTGCTTTGGATAATGGCAAAGATGAAGTTTATAATATAGATCTGGCATCAAATCAGAATGTCGCGTCACATTTCAAAACATACATATTGCCGGACTCTAAAAAAAGTAAAGCGGATCAGATTATTGAAAAGATAACCAAAAATCTTTCGGGGGATGCCGATTTGGATATTTGTGTGTTATTAAAATTATTAAATAAGCGATTAAGTTAATGAAAGTAAGGCATATATTAGGTATATCTGGAGGAAAAGATAGTGCGGCTCTAGCTATTTATATGAAAGATAAGTATCCAGATCTGAAGATTGAGTATTATAATTCCGACACTGGTTGTGAGCTTGAAGAGACCGAAATACTAATCGATCGTCTTGAATCGTACCTTGGGGGAATTACTCGCCTTCGTGCGGCCGCTGGTAGTACAGAACCGACTCCATTTGAACATTTCTTGAAAGCATGTGGTAATTTCCTTCCTTCGCCACAAGCAAGGTGGTGTACGCAAAAGATGAAACTTCAGGAAATGGAAAAATTTGTTGGGGATGAGCCAGCCATTTCTTATGTAGGAATACGTGGAGACGAAGAACGAGATGGATACATTTCCACAAAACCAAATATTCAAGCAATATTTCCATTCAGACGTAATATCTGGAGTCTAGATGTAATTAATCTATTCTTCAACAAAGAAAATATATCCAAAGTTGTTGAGATTTATAGAAATGTCTGCCCTGATATTCACGACCTTGACGAAGCCATCAGAATTTTAGAGACACCTCTAACTAAAAAATTCTATTATAGTAAGAAACTCAATGCATTGCTTGATTTGGATGTCAAAGTATTCAATAAGGCCGTCTTTGAATTTCTTAAAACAACATCTCTACCTGTAGGGCAATTAGACAAATTTCCACTAGTAGATAACGATGATATTATAATAAAAGACGATGTTTTCTCAATCCTAGAAAACAGTGGTGTTGGCGTGCCTGGATATTATAAACCTATTGAGTTCGAGGTGGATGGACAAATTGGCACTTATAACCGTAGTCGTTCTGGTTGTTACTTTTGTTTTTTCCAGCAAAAGATAGAATGGGTATGGCTCTATGAACAGCATAGAGATTTATATATGAGAGCCATGGAATTTGAAAAAGACGGTTATACCTGGAACCAATCTGAGAGTCTAGCTGAATTATGTCGTCCAGAAAGAATACGCCAAATTAAACTGGAAGCTATAAGAAAACAGCAGGCACAAAAGAAGCAAGGAGATGGCACTCTCCTTAGTCAAATAGATGATAACGACGAAATTCTTTGTATGAATTGTTTTATATAAAAGGAATATGCTAAAAAACGATGTAAAATGGCCGAATAGTAGGCGATACAAATCGCATGGAGAGTGGGAACCTATAGGTTTCTTCTCCGATTGTTTGTGCAATGCTACAAGGTTTGACTTAAAACTCGGCTTTTTCTCATCATCTGCTATAAATATTCTATCCGACGGTTTTGCCACTTTTCTATACAATGGTGGACGAATGCGTTTAATAATTAACGATATTCTTTCTGAACAAGATAAATATGCTTTACTGCAAGCTAAAAATGAGCATTATATTATCCCGGCATTACCGTTAACAGATCTTGTATCTCTCAAAGAAATTTTATCAGAAAGAGGAAGACATTTCTTTGATTGTATTGCGTGGTTGATTAAAAATGAGCGCATACAAATAAAAATCATATCACCCAAAGGGAGCAATGGAATATCTCACACAAAATGTGGACTGTTTGCTGATGCAACAAATAAAGTTGCTTTTGATGGCAGCTGTAACTTTTCACGGACAGCGCTTATCGAGAATTGTGAAAGCATTACAGCCTTTTGTGATTGGGATTCACCTTCTGATAAATTTAAGGTAGAGGATGTCGAAGATGACTTTCTACAAACATTTCTTGAAAAGAACGATACAGTTGAGTATCTTGATGCCACAGAAATACGAACTAATATTTTATCTGCATTTCCAGATAAAGAACTCAATGACTTGCTTAAAGACGAAGCGAAACTGCTTTCTGACCAATCAATTTCAAATCTCCCCTTGTCTGTACAAAGGGCTTTACAACGTGCTAAAAACAAAGTAAATAATGTTATTAAACACATTGAAGATGAACGTATAAAGGCTTATACGGAAAAGACAGAGCCTCATTTCCCATATTCTTCAGGTCCTCGTGACTATCAAGTGCAAGCTTTCGAAAATTGGAAAAACAATAAGCAAAAAGGTCTATTTGCGATGGCTACAGGAACTGGCAAAACACTAACATCACTAAATTGCTTGTTGCAGATTTATAACAAGTCAGGGTATTATAAGGCTATAATACTTGTGCCAACTATAACACTTGTTGAACAATGGGAAGTGGAATGTCGTAAGTTCTATTTCAATAACATTGTAAAAGTATGTTCTAAATATCCATCATGGCAGTCTGAAATTGACCGCATAAAACTTAAAGAAACTATTGATCCAGATAATGCATCATATGTAATTATATCTACATATGCATCATTCGTAAGAGATAAAGTATTCAAAGAATTCGCTACATTACCTAAAAAGCGATTATTATTAATTGCTGATGAAGCACACAATATGGGATCTGGACGAATACTAGATAAACTTGATGGGATTCCTTTCCTGCGCAGAATTGGACTGTCCGCAACGCCAGAACGGCAGTTCGACGATGCGGGAACGGCACGCTTATATGAATTCTTTGGAGCGAGTGACAAATTCACATTTGAATATACAATGCAAGAGGCTATAGATAATGGGTTCTTATGCCGATACTACTATTATCCCCATATTGTCCGTTTGACTGATGCGGAAATGGCTGAATATATGAAGATTTCTTTGAAACTTGCAAAAATGTATAATAACAGCCGGAAAGACTTCAAAAAAAGTGATGATATTTTGAAGATATTATTGCTAAAACGGAAACACATAATCCATAAGGCAATAAATAAGGAAAAAGTATTTCGTTCAATTATACATGACCGTTTTGTAGAAAAAGGCGACTTGAAGTACACATTGGTTTATGTTCCCGAAGGGAATAGGCCAGACGATAATAATTCCGATATATATGATGACATAGATATAGTACAAGATGATGATTTTTCAAATCACATTATTGATAAATTTACTCGTATTGTGCAAGAAGTAAGTCCAACTACAACTGTCAAGAAGTTTACATCGGACTCGACAAACAGAGATGAAATTTTAACTGCTTTCGCGAATGGAGATTTAGAGGTTCTAACATCTATGAAGTGCTTGGATGAAGGTGTAGATATACCAAGGAGTGAACTTGCAATTTTCTGTGCAAGTACGGGAAATCCTCGTCAATTTATTCAAAGGCGTGGCAGAATACTACGTACACATAAAGATAAAAAATTTGCTTATATTCATGATTTAGTGGTTGTTCCAGAAGTCAGTTCTGCCGCCGAATCATTTAATATGGAACGCAACCTCTTAGCCGGAGAAATAAGACGAGTAAAAGACTTTGCACTCCTTAGTGAAAATGCATATAGTTCTGTACAAGAGTTGGACGATATCCTTGAATATTATAATCTTTCAATTTTTTAGATATGGCATATATTACAAATCAAGACAAGATGATGGTCGCTGTTCTTATGGATGAGCAGCTGATGAAGTATGGAGGTTATACTCTATCTGAAATCCCTGAGAACATCTATACGGCCATGGATTCAGACAACTATGTGATAAATTCTGTCGCTACCATCATTCATCATTATAAAGAGGGGGCGACAAATAAAGAAATATACAATCAAATAAATCAGTATCTTCAGACTAAGGTATGATAATCAAAGAATTAACTATAAAGAACTTCCGCAGTTATTACGGCGAAAGTATATTTGAATTTTCCGATGGTCTTACTCTGATTATCGGAGATAATGGTGATGGAAAGAGTACGTTTTTTGAAGCTATAAAATGGCTACTTGACACATCCAAAGAAAACGCTTCATTAGACAATGTTTCTGAGATGCGCAAATCTAAAATGGAGGTAGGAGACTCAGACACTCTTAGTGTATCAATGGTATTTGAGCATAATGGAGAAAAAAGCGTAGAAAAATCTTTTTTGTTCGAAAGAACTGAAAATGGTTTTCGAACTTCTAACTTCAGTTTCAGAGGATTTGAGACTAATGGAATTGAACGAGAGCAAGTAAGTGGTAAATTACTTATGGACAGATGCTTTGATGCATTCATACAAAGATTTAGTATGTTCAAAGGAGAATCCACGCTTAATGTGTTTGACAATCCTACAGCGCTAAAGGAACTTGTTGACAAATATTCAGATGTACGTAAATTTGATGAACTTGTTGACTTGTCAGAATATTTAGATGAACTATCTAGAAAACAATACGATAAAGAATCAAAGTCTGATAAGAAAATTGCAGAAGAATCAAAGAGACTTCAAGTAGAAATTAGTAGACTTGCTGGTGAAATTTCAGAAAAGAAGAGAGATATTCGAGAGAAAGAAAGTGCCATATCCATTTACTCTACAAGGCTATCAGAACTGGAAGAACATCAAGAAGCCTCTGAAAAGTACAAGACAATATCTGAACGTGAAAAAAATAAAGAAACAGAACTTAATAGGCACAGAGGTTTGCTTGCCAGCGTAAATTTGAATACAAGTCTGTTGGATAAAATGTGGATTCTATGTCTGTTCCCTAATATACTTAAGGAATTTAAAGAGAAAAGCTCTATGCTCTCCAAGGAAAAGAGAAAGCAAGAGAAAGATTTCATAGAAATACGAGCCAAAGAACTCGGGCGACTTGAAGTTCAAAAAGAAATATTGGGAACACTCACAAACGGAGCAACCGCATTACCTTGGTATCTCCCGGATCAAGAAACTATGGAGGAGATGATACATGATGAAGTATGCAAGGTTTGTGGTCGTCCAGCACATAAGGGAAGTCCCGAATATGATTTTATGGTCAACAAACTTAATGAGTTCAAACGACATCTTGAACAAAAGGCAAAAGATGAAGAGGAGAAGAAAAAGATTGAACAAAAACAATTGTTTTGCAATTCTTATATAGAAGAAATTCACAATATGAGTATATCGTTAGGAGGAACTAACGAACAAAGGATTGTAGGTATTGCCAATGAAATTAAAGAACGGCTAGAACTCAATGAAACTATTTCTGCAAAAATCAAGAAACTGGAAGAGGATGTTCAAGAGGTTAAGGACGAAAAAGCCCGTTTGCTGATACAGGCAGGAAATGTTTCAGAAGCTGTACTTGAAAAAGATTTTAAAGATATAAAGGGACTGTTTGAGCAAAAAGAACGCGCAGGTAATCGCCTTGTTCAGCTTAAACAGGAACTTGAGGGTTTGGAAAAGCAGTATGAGGAAGTCAACAATAAATATGAAGAACTTGATCCTGGGAATAGTATGGTTCGTGTATGTCGTGACGTTAATCGCACATTAAAGGCCATTGCCATAGCTTTTAGAAATGCCAAAGAACTTAACTTGAACCAATTCTTGCACGAATTGGAAGATAGAGCTAATGTCTATATGGAAAAACTTAGTGCAAAAGATTTCCATGGACTAGTTCGGCTTATAAAAATGGCCGACGGAAATACTGTCATAAAGCTATATAGTTCAAATAAGACTGAAATAAAGAATCCTTCAGGTTCACAGGAGACCATTAAATATATATCAGTTTTGTTTGCTATATCAGATTTCACACATCAAAAGCGCGATGAAGATTACCCTCTTATTTTCGATGCGGCAACTTCGTCTTTTGGGGAAGCTAAAGAACAGGACTTTTATAATGTTATTGACAATATAAAAAAACAATGTATAATAGTTACAAAGGATTTTATATCCGATGGCGAAATTCGCCAAGATGACATTAATAAGCTTTCTTGCTCTGTCTACCGTATCAAAAAAGCAGAAAATTTTAATGCAAGTGATTTGTCAACAATCAGAACAAAGGTAACAAAAATTAGATAGTTAATGGAGTCTTTATACGAATTATGGGGTAAACGTGACCCCGAATGGGAAAAGAAATACGAAGACGCAATTATCAGTGTCTTTAGTGATTATGGAAAAGGCATAACACAGTGGGGAGAGGCCAGAGGTAAAATTTTTGGTGCTGGTTATGAAGTGTTCATCATTGCTTTTTTTATCGGTTTATATTACAATCAAGAAAAACCGTTAGTAGAAGATAAAGCTAAACGCAAAAAATTTGGTTGGGCCATCTGCAACTGGGGAAATCAAGAGGCTAGGAATGGTCGAATTCCTTATCCTCGTCTGAGAGAATATATGTTTGCGGCACTCATCGCTCGTACAGACATTGATTTCATTGCCCTTGACAAAGGCGAAATGACAGCTAGAAAAGCTGTAGATCTTCTTATGGACAAAATGGAAGGATACGCAAATTGGGGATTCGATTTTATAAAAGAAAAAATGGAAGATAATCCAGACTTTTTCTTTAAAGAATCATCATTTCTCAGAGTATTCTTGGATATGATGAATACTCAAACTTCTTCAGCGTCAAATGATGATGATTTACCAGAGGAGCTTTAATAGGCAAATACTTAAATAGGCAGAGCATGATCCAAGAATATAATAATATTTCTGCTATGTATGCAGAAGCAGCGGAAACTATTAAGACTGCGATTCTCCAAGGACAATATGAAGCCTTGAAAGGAGAAAATCGCATACAATTGGCTGTTTATTTTAGTATTGGTAAATATGTTTCGCAAAACTCACGAAAAGGGAAATGGGGTACAGGAGCGCTTGATAGTATAAGTAAATATCTTAGAAAAACACTGCCAGGACTACGCGGTTTCTCAGCAGAAAGCCTTAAAAAAATGCGACAATTTTATGAGGCGTGGATTATGCTGGATAATGGTTCCTGTAACTCAGCAAATACTAATTCGGTAATTGCAATTACCGAATTAGAACATGAAGCAGATTCGGTAATTCCGATTACCGGAACAGCTGCAATTGATATATATCATGCTATGGCCATTCCGAATACAGCAGATTTTCCGGCGACAGAATTTCTTGCTGTTCCTTTTACTCATCATTCGAGAATATTAAGCAAAACAAAGGATTTACAAGAACGCTACTATTATATAAAGCGTTGTGCGCAGGAACATCTTTCTGTAGATTCACTTATGGGGTTAATGGAAAATAAGGCTTATCAAACCCAAAAATCTTTGCCAAACAACTTTACAAGAACTATTCTCAATGCAAGAGAAGCTAGAAAGGCGGTGATGATGTTCAAAGATGAATATGCGCTTGATTTTATCAATGTGGAAGAAATTGGAGAACGTGACAATGCCGATATAGATGAGCGTGTAGTAGAACAGCAGATTGTACAGAACATTAAGCGTTTTATTATGACTTTTGGCCATGATTTTGCATTTATTGGAAATCAATACCACTTAGAAGTGTATGGCATAGAGCATTTTCCAGATTTACTTTTCTTTAATAGAGAGTTGAATGCAATGGTTTGTGTGGAATTGAAGACAGGTGCTTTTAAGCCTGGATACCTAGGCCAACTGATGGCTTACCTACGTATTCTTGACGACCACATAAAAAAGCCTCATGAAAATCCTACAATCGGAATTGTACTCTGCAAGGAGGCTGATAAAGAATATGTAGAATATATCATTCAAGACTACAACAAACCTATGGGCGTAGCCACATACACTACTTCTGCAGACATGCCTGAAAAATTGCGTAAAGCTCTACCTGATATTGAAGAATTAAAAAAGATTCTATAATGATGTTGCTAGATGAAATAAAAAATCTACTTAGTTTAAGGAAAGATGGTAGTTTATATCATAGAGAAAGTCAAACTTTAGAATTTAAAGAGTCATTTAACTTTGCAGGCTTGTCTGAGTATTTTCGTGATTTCGCGGCATTTGCAAATAATAAAGGAGGATGGCTTATCTTTGGCGTAAAGGATAGACCAAAACGAGAACTTATAGGATTAAATGATAAATCAAGTGAACAATTTGACAAAATTGATCCTGAAAAAATATCAGGTTTTTTATTGGATTTATTTTCAGGGAATATCGTATGGAAACATGATGTTGTTGAAATACAAGGTATGAATTTTGGATTTTTCTTTATTGAAGAAGCCAAAATCAAGCCTATAATTTGTAAAAAAGATGAGGGAGAGATAAGAAACGGTGAAATATATTTTAGATATGGTGGACGGACTCAAAAAATTCAATATGCTGAATTAGAGGATATAATAAATCATAGAATAGAAAGACAAAATTCACAATGGATGGATTTAATTTCAAAAATAGGAAAATCGGGGCCTC
Organism: Butyricimonas sp. BSD2780061689_150309_C8; assembly: GCF_015560935.1. NCBI lineage: Bacteria > Pseudomonadati > Bacteroidota > Bacteroidia > Bacteroidales > Odoribacteraceae > Butyricimonas > Butyricimonas sp. BSD2780061689_150309_C8. The sequence continues at coordinate 82,475 of NZ_JADMSV010000019.1, read as the reverse complement.
AAAATGCTGCTATATTAGATTTAGACAAGGGAGCTATTTCAAAGAATAATTCTCAAATTCTTGTCGTTGATGATAAATTAATTAAAGGCATAAATTGGATAAAAGAAGGGTCATTCAATGAAAAAGAAGGAGCACCAACTTTAAAACTGGTTGGAGAAGTTCAACCGATTGATACTGTTGAGGTAATAAAGAAAGAACGAGTAAATAGATTAAAAGAATATCCACTATCTGCAAAAGAATTGGCAGATGCAATTAAAGCTAAAGCAAATATCAGTTCAAATAATGTATGGAGAATCATAAACGAAAATAATATCAAGAGTAATCCAGACTATTCTATATATAATTTTAGGAATAAGAAACAAGAAGAACAATATGGTAAGGATGGAATAGTCCCGAATGGTGTACCATCTATTTACAAAGAGTCAACGATTGATTTCATTATAAAAATTTATCAGAATGAGCATTAAAAAATTTCATGGTTAATAACCTGTTTTTTTTGTCAGGTGACAAACTGAAGTCCAAAAATAAATCTTATATTTGCAATACAAAAAGCGTTCTTATCAATAATGCAAAATGAGACAGAAAAGAGCAATACGCTCGTTTCTAAGTCGTTACCTATGAAGCCGACAATCTTTATAAGTTTCTTGTTCTCAATGAGTAAGGCGGGGCGATATGTCTTCCTGAATGGAACGTGATGTCTTTCGTTATTCCTGCCCTGTTTGCCCACATCCTCAACTCAGCTATCATATATGCGCTATATTTGAAACCGACAAAAACCCGTTCATCAGGTTCACGGCGAACTCCCATGTATTGAACCGCCTGTTTATTGATGTCAAGGTATTCCTGCCCGCCCGTCTTTTTCTGCTTGAAGATTATCCGGGTAAAATCTCCTTGCTGCTGAACTTCACGCCAACGGAGTTTCTCAATGTCTGATTTGCGAAGACCTGTCAGGCACGAGAACATGAAAGCGTTTTTCAAGGCTGGATATTTGCAATGGGCAGCAGCCATTGCCTTGACTTCCTCCAAAGTTAGATAGCTTCTTTCCGTTTCAGCTTGTTTGAACCCTTCAACGCCGCGAAGCGGGTTGTGTGGTATTATCCTGTCTTCAAACGCCTGATTAATACAGGCACGGAGTTTATTGAAATAACTGACCTTGCTGTTCTGTGAAAGTGGCTTTGTCACTTCTTCCGTTGTGATGATTTTGCGTTTGTCCCGGCAACGGGCGGTTTTGTCAAGGTATTCACGGAAGCCGATAATCCATTCGGGTGTTATATCCTTGAATGTTGTGTTAGGCTTGCAATACCGTTCAAGGTGTTTGAGGCAGCTATACCAATTTCCCCAATTCCCCCGGCTCTCAGGGTTGCCATGACGTTTCTCGCACATCGCCCGGTAATAGTCAAGAAAGTTTGTTTCAAGTTTGTAGGCTGCGTTGAAACCGTATTCCCCGTTTTGAAGTTCAACAACCCGTTTGGCTTTTATCGCCTCGGCGAGTTGAAGCGTCTGTCGGTTCTTTTCCTTGTCTTTCCTATTCGTCTCGGGGATAAGGTAAAGTTTCAAGTATTCATAAGACCTTTTCCCGTTCAGGTAGATATCGAGGTATAACGTGATATTCCCCGAAGCGGTCTTTCTCTGTCTGAGCCTTATTGGTTCTTTTGAATTTCCCATAATTTTGTTGCTTTTGTTGCTGTTTTCGATACGAGCAACAAAATAACAACAAAAAAATAATAAAACGGGTATAATCGATGAAAAAATTAAGACTGAATTTTATAACGCCTAAAGCATTGATTAGTTAGCTATTATCTATCATTAATTACACCCATTTTATATGTATTTTGTTTTAGTATTTACCTACTTTATTTTCCGATGCAAAAATTCTTAAATATATTTCCCAATACCTCATCCGTTGTGATTTGTCCCGTGATTTCACCAAGATAATGTAGGCATTCCCGAATGTCTTGTGATACAAACTCACCACTAAGATGGGAATCCAGTCCGGTGATGACTCGCTCGATAGCTAGGCGGGCATGGGAGAGAGCTTCGTAATGACGGGCGTTGCTGACGATAACATCCCCTGAATGAAGAGCATTTATGTTGATCGTGGAAACTAACTCGTCTACCAAGTGATTGATGTTATAGCCTGTCTTTGCAGCAATCGGGAGAATCTTTTCTCCGGAAGATAGAGACGTGATTTGTGACAAGATAATATCGGCAGAATCTATTTGATCCGTCTTGTTGAGTAGAATTAACAAGCGGGCATCAGGTCCGAGATGTTCTTTCACTTGGGTATAATAGGGAAGGAATTGTTCCGTGTCTTTGGTAGTATCGATTAAAAATAACACGACACGGGCTTGTTCAATTTTTGAAAAAGTACGTTCGATTCCCATATTTTCTACTCGGTCATCAGTGTGGCGGATGCCTGCCGTGTCGATAAATCGGAACGTGATTCCCTGAAGGTTAATCGTATCTTCGATCACGTCGCGGGTCGTGCCTTCTATATCAGAGACGATGGCACGATCCTCTTTTAGCAGAGCGTTGAGTAGGGTACTTTTCCCCACGTTGGTGTTACCGACGATGGCTACCGGAATTCCGTTTTTGATCACGTTGCCGAGGGAGAAGGAGGCGCATAGGCGAGAAATTAATGTATCAATGCCAACTGCAATGCCCTGTAGTTCCGATCGGTCTGCAAACTCCACGTCCTCTTCCGAAAAATCCAGTTCGAGTTCGAGTAGAGAGGTGATATGTAACAATTCCATTCGCAGTTTCATCAGTTCGTCCGAGAATCCGCCTCGCATCTGGCTTAATGCCATGCTATGGGCTGCTGCGGAGGATGAGGCGATCAGATCTGCAACGGCTTCCGCTTGGGAAAGATCCATTTTGCCGTTTAAAAAAGCTCGTTGAGTAAATTCCCCGGGAGCGGCAAGCCGTGCCCCGGAAGAGATTAATAGCTGTAATATACGTTGCTGTATGTACACGGAACCGTGACAGGAAATTTCGATCGAGTCTTCCCCGGTAAAAGAATGGGGAGCATGAAATACGGAAATCAGAACCTCGTCGATCAGCTCTTTCCCGTCGTTGAGTTTCCCGAAGTGAATCGTATTCGGACGAACGTCTGTCAATTTTTTCCCAGAAGGGGAAACAAACACCCGATCACAAATTTCAATACATCCTTTTCCTGACAGGCGAATCACGGCGATAGCACCCATCCCGGGAGCAGTGGCAATAGCACATATTACAGTCTGATCATTCATGATAATTTCTTTCGTGCAAAGGTATATCTTTTTGTTGAAATTCGATAGGGTCTTTACGTGCTAGCGATATAGAAAGAAAAGAATCGTCATGCTGTACGAGTGATTAGATAAAATAATTGCGAAGTAGATGTGGTTGTACTTATCCTGCCTTTAAAATGGTTGTTAAAATAATATAATTCTAATTTTCACGTGATTACGCTATTGAAACTTGTTTTATATTTGTGTTTGACAATAGTGTAAAACGTATATGTAAAACGTGTAGGCAATGATTAGAATGGGTATTGATATAGGTTCAACGACAGCCAAGTTAGTGGTAGTTGATGAGTATGATAAGATTTTGTTCTCAAAGTATGAGCGGCATCATGCCAAGGCAAAGGAAACAATAATTCATTTCTTGAGAGAGTTGTTCTCTTTGCTGGGTGATGCGGATATTTCCGTGAAGATTACAGGTTCAATTGGTATGGGGATTTCGGAAAAATGTTCTTTGCCTTTCGTGCAGGAAGTTGTGGCAGCAACAAAGGCCATACAACAGGGGTATCCGCACGTGGGGTCCATGATTGATATTGGTGGAGAAGATGCAAAGGTTGTTTTTTTCAAGGATGCTGAGGCGATTGATTTGCGTATGAATGGTAATTGTGCCGGGGGAACAGGAGCGTTCATTGATCAAATGGCGGTGATTCTGGGGGTGAATGTCGAGGAGTTGAATCGGCTTGCCCTAAATGCTACCCGGGTGTACCCGATTGCCTCCCGCTGCGGAGTGTTCTGTAAAACGGATATTCAGAACTTGGTGGCACGGAATGTCAGCCGGGAAGATATTGCGGCCTCGATCTTTCATGCCGTGGCAGTGCAGACGGTGATTACGCTGGCTCATGGGTATGATATAGAAACGCCCGTGTTATTCTGTGGCGGTCCGTTGACGTTTATTCCAGCTTTGCGGAAGGCTTTTATTGAATATTTGTCTCTTGACGAGAGGGACGTGATTTTACCGGATAACGGGACGTTACTCCCGGCGTTTGGTGCGGCATTATATCGAGAGGGCGATGATCACACATGTAAGTTGTCAACACTGATTTCGAGGATTGATCGAGAGTTTGATTTTTCGGGAAATGTGAGGGGAAGTCTGGAGCCGGTATTTACCAATGCGGAAGAGTACAGAATGTGGCAGGAGAGAATTTCTAGGAATCAGGTGCGGAAGTCATGCTTGACGGCGGGAGAGCATGAAGTATTCGTGGGTATAGACTCCGGTTCTACCACGACGAAGATCGTGGTGACGGATATTCATGCCAGACTACTGTATTCTTATTATAAAATAAACGGGGGAAACCCGATAAAAGCGGTGGAAGAGGGGTTGGACGGGTTGAGAAAGGAATGTGAGAAAAGGGGAGCTATTCTCCGGGTAAGGGGAAGTTGCTCCACGGGGTACGGGGAGGACTTGATTCGATCGGCATTCCAGCTCCATGCTGGGATTATCGAGACGATCGCACATTATATGGCCGCTCGTTACTTGAATAAGGATGTATCTTTTATTCTTGACATCGGGGGACAGGATATGAAGGCTATCTTCGTCAATGACGGGGTGATTGACCGGATTGAGATCAACGAGGCTTGTTCTTCCGGGTGTGGTTCGTTTATCGAGACATTTGCCCACACGTTGGGATACACGGCTCACGATTTTTCTATGGCAGCCTGTCGTGCGTCCTCACCGAGTGATCTGGGGACACGATGTACCGTTTTCATGAACTCGAAAGTCAAACAGGTACTCCGGGAAGGAGCAACGGTGGATGATATTGCTGCAGGATTGGCTTATTCCGTCGTGAAGAATTGTTTGTACAAAGTACTGAAATTAAAGAATGTGTCGGTTCTAGGTAAAAATATCGTTGTGCAGGGTGGGACCATGCGAAATGATGCGGTGGTACGTACGTTGGAATTACTCACGGGTACGGAAGTTACCCGGTGTAATATTCCGGAACTGATGGGGGCTTTCGGGTGTGCCTTGTATGCGATGCAACATCCGGGAAAACCTATCTCTCTTGACGAGATGATTACCCAAGCTCGTTACACGTCAAGCGTGTTACATTGTAAAGGATGTGACAACACTTGTTCCGTGGTGCGCTATTGCTTTGGTAATGGAAAAAACTATTATTCTGGGAACAGGTGTGAGAAGGTCTTCACGAATGGTGAGAACAATAAAGTGAAGGGAGTAAATGTTTATCTCCGGAAAAACGAGTTGCTATTCCATCGTGATGTACGGGTTGACCATCCATTACTTACGATTGGTATACCACGCTGTTTGAATATGTACGAGGAATTCCCGTTCTGGCATACGTTATTTACATCGTGCGGTATACGGGTGTGTTTATCCGATCCCTCGAATTTTCAGCAGTATGAACGTCATGCTCGCATGGTTATGTCGGATAATATTTGTTTCCCGGCGAAACTGGTACATAGCCACGTGCAGGATTTAATTGATCGAAAGGTAGACCGGGTGTTTATGCCTTTCGTGGTTTTCGAGAAACAGGAAAAAGAGCAGAATAGTTACAATTGTCCTATCGTGACGGGGTACTCGGAGGTCGTGAAGAGTGTACAGGCAGAGGGAATACCGGTTGATGCTCCGGCAATTAATTTCAAAGATAAGGAACTACTGTTTAAACAGTGTCGTGAGTATTTGGAGCAGGTAGGGGTAGACATTCATTCCGTGAAGAAGGCTTTCGCGGTAGCCTTGAAGGAGCAGGAGACTTTCATGAACGAGTTGATCGGGTATAACGAGCAAGTCTTGCGTGATGCGGGGCAGGCGGGGGCCTTAACGATATTGCTAGCTGGTCGCCCGTATCATACCGATCCGTTGATTCAGCATAAGGTTTCCGATATGCTTTCAGACATGGGTATTCACGTGATCACGGATGATATAGTCCGCGATAAGGATATTCCCATTCATGACGTGCATTTCGTGGCGCAATGGGCATATCCCGATCGTATTCTGAAAGCGGCCCGGTGGTGTGCCGGGCAGGGTAGAAATATCCAGTTCGTGGAGATGACCTCGTTCGGTTGTGGGCCTGATGCTTTTCTCGTGGACGAGGTTGGCGAGCTGTTAATGCGTCATGGTAAGTCACTCACCTTGTTGAAGCTTGATGATATTAATAACGTGGGATCGATGAAGTTGAGGGTACGTTCATTGGTTGAGAGTTTGAAACTTGCTAACGAGGACAAGAAACAAGAACAACAGATTAGGGAGTTTGCCACCGTTCCCGTTTATGACGAGACATATCGAGACCGAAAGATTTTGATTCCGTTCTTTACTCCGTTCCTGTCGCCATTGATTCCGGCGGTGATGCGTGTGGCGGGGTATGACGTGGAGAACTTGCCTCTCAGTAATACCGAGTCTTGTGAATGGGGGCTGAAATACGCCAATAACGAGGTCTGTTACCCGGCAACGTTGATCGTGGGGGATATTATCAAGGCCTTTAAGAGTGGGCAATATGATCCCTCCCGGACGGCCGTGGCGATCACCCAGACGGGAGGACAATGCCGGGCGAGCAATTATATATCTTTGATCAAAAAAGCGTTGGTTGATGCGGGTTACACGGATGTGCCTGTTATCTCGTTTTCCCTGGGTAGCTCGATCGAGAACGTGCAACCGGGATTCCGGATAAACTGGTTGAAGATGTTACCCATAGCTTTACGTGCTGTTCTTTATAGCGATTGTATCTCTAAGTTTTATCACGCATCTGTTGTGCGGGAGAAAGAGAGTGGGGAGGCAGCTCGCTTGAGAGATATGTATCTGGAAAAGGCGGAAAAGTTAATCTTGGAAAGTCGTTCAAAGGAATTGTTCCGTTGTCTTTCCATGGCCGCTGCAGACTTTGATCGAATCTGTAAGGATGAGACTCGTCCTAAGGTTGGTATTGTTGGCGAGATCTTTCTGAAGTTTAATCCTTTTTCTCACAAGAATATAACGGGGTGGTTAATAGAACGTGGGATAGAGGTAGTGCCGCCCATGATTACCGGTTTCTTCATGCAGAGTTTCGTGAACCGGAAAGTGAAGGTGGAGTCGTACATGGAAAAAAGGCAGTTACCCGAATTCGTGTATGATTTGGGTTATAAGACGGTGAAGAAACAAATAGACCGGGTAAACCGGATTGCCGGGCGTTTCCGCTATTTTATTCCTTTCGGGGATATTTTTGAAGAGGCGGAGGATGCCCGAAAGGTCGTTTCCCTGAACGCCCAGTTTGGCGAGGGGTGGCTGTTGCCTGCCGAGGTGATGTCTTATGCCCGACAGGGGGTAAAAAACGTGTTGGGACTACAACCTTTCGGTTGTATAGCCAACCATATAGTGGCTAAAGGTATTGAAAAACGTGTAAAAAGTTTCTTCCCGGATATTAATTTACTATCTTTAGATTTTGATAGTGGTGTTAGTGATGTGAATATAACTAATCGCGTTTTGTTATTTATAGATAATTTAAAGGAATAGTGTCATGACGGAATCTGTTAATAATGAGAATCTGGAAACAAAGATTATAGAGGTAGCTAAACAACAATTTATAGAAAACGGCTTTGCCGAGACCAGCATGAGTGACATTGCGGCGAAGGTGGGTATTAACCGTCCGGGGTTGCATTATTATTTTCGGACGAAGGAGCGGATGTTTCAGGCTGTTTTCGGGGAGATCGTGCTGTTTCTGCTCCCCAAAATACAGGATATTGTCTTGCAGAAGGAAAAAACTGTTACGGAGCGTGTAGGGGGTGTCATTGATGCTTATTTTGAGGTATTTAGTGAAAACCCGCGTTTGCCGTTGTTCGTGATGAGAGAATCGAACCGGGATGTTAATCATTTGATCAACACGCTTGCCGATTTACGATTGGAACGGAATTTTCTAGAGATAGCGCGAAGTTTGCAAGATGAGATGGATTCCGGGCGACTGAAGCCTGTACCTCTACGTTTTGTCTTTTTCACGTTTTATAGCTTGTTGATCATGCCTTTCGTGATGAAAGACCTTTGTGCATCTCTTTTTCTTGAAAAAGGGGAGTCTTTTGAAGAGATGTTTGCCCGTTGGAAACCTTATATCGTCATGCAGATGGATAATTTATTACGTGTGGATTGAAGATGAAGGAGTGGCAGAAATTTTTTGCCACTCCTTCATTATTTTTAATCCTGTATTTGCTTATAAAAATTGTAATAATACAGCCCCGCAAGAGTATCCACCCCCGAATACGGAGAGAGCCACGAGGTCGTCATGGTCGATCCGGTCAAGGTTTTGCGATAAGGCGATGGCGCAACTGGGACATCCCGTGTTACCTACCTCTTCAATGTTCGACAGCATATGATCTTCCGGGAAATCGATCTGGCGTGCAACGGTAGCCATGATTCGCTTGTTCGCTTGGTGTGATGCGATGAATTTCAAGTCTGTCAGTTTTATACCTTGGCTGTTGGTTACAGCATTTAAGCCTTCGATCATGTAATGGCAGGCATTGATAAACACGTCACGTCCTTCCGGCATTCCAATCCCCCCGTGATGTGGGCGTAAATATACGGCAGTGTCTGCTTTACCGATGTGGCCAAGTCCGCGGGTGAATATATTAAGTATGCGGGCGGCTTTTTCTCCTTCCGGCATAGTGGAGATGGCAATAGCCACAGACCCGTCACCCCATAGATGACCGCTTTGCGGACACGTCTCGTTGCTGTATTCCGTGTTATGCTCGGATGCCACGACGATTGCTTTCGTTGCCTTGTTCATGGCAAAATACCCTTCAACGATTTCCATGGCATTGATAAACGAGGAACAGGCTGCCGAAACGGTGAGACAGCGTGCGGCTCGTGCTTTGAAATGGCGTTGTATCATGTGTGCTGCCGTGGCTACCGTGTCGTGAGGCGAGTAAGTGGCTGCCACGATCAAGTCAACTTCCTCTATGGGGAAGGGTAGTTTTTCATTCAGGCGTTTAACGGCCTCCAGGGCCATGGTATTCGTGTTCTCGTTTTCGCCTGCCTTGCTCCGGGTGCTTATTCCGGTACGAGTACGAATCCACTCGTCGTCCAGACCGTTCACGTCCTTGAAGTAGGAGTTTGGTACTCGGTCGTCCGGGAGATAATGGGCGAAGGCGTTGATATATAATTCCATATAATAGTGTGTGTTAGTTTATTTCTTAATTATACCGTGAAATAATATGTTAATATACTCGTTAATCACTTGTGGTCGTGGTTGATGTTCGTATTGGCGTATAAAACCGAATTCCAAGCTTTTAAAGACGGATTGTAGGGAATTAGCCAAGCGCCGGGGTTGTTTGATCGAGAAGATTCCCGTATCGGCCCCATCCCGAAGAATCGAATATAGAAGTTCGATTTCCTGCCTGTCTATATTCTCCCGTAGTATTTCAATCTTACTGTTATTGTGTAAAAAAGTTTCCTTGATTGGTTGGCTGCCGCCCATAAGTTCCGCGATTAAATTGAATCGTTCCTTGATATATAACTTCAACCGTTTGTCGGCTGGCAAGGCCGTTCTGACTGCCTGTTCGAGTTTTTGTTCTATTAATTCTATTTTTTGATCCACGATGTGGTTAAAAATATCTTCCTTACTGTTAAAATGAGTATATAGTGTGCGCCGGCTGACTTTAGCGGCACGGGCAATATCCTTCATTGTAGTCCGATAAAAACTTGTTTCAATGAACAATTTTTGTGCCACGCTGATAATTTTTTCTTTTGTAATCAGTAGGGTTGTTCTCATTTTAATTTCACAATTTGGAAAAAGTGTGCAATTATAATTAATATTCTCGTGCGAACAAAATTAATGCCACGGGTAATTCTGAAATGTTAAATAACGAATTAAAACATTTTCCTCCGGAAATATGACTTTTGTCATGTTTCGTGAGATGGGGGAGGTGTATATTCGCGGCCGAATTTAAATCAGATGAGATGGTGAATATACTTTTAAAAGAGAAACCGTTTACCCGTGAGTGGTTCCGGACGTATGCGTTACTCGTCGGGGGGGCTTTTGTGCTGGCTCTGGGGTATAGTTGTTTTATGGCGCCTTACAAGATTGTCCCGGGGGGAATTTATGGTATCACGATCGTTCTTCAGCACAAGTGGGGATTCCCGATCGGTATGGCTGCCCTGTGTTTCAACCTGCCGTTGAGTTTGTTGGGCCTGCGGGTACTGGGTTCCGGTTTTGGGGTGAAAACGTTTATTTGTTTCATCCTTGTCGCTGTTTTCTCTGATAGCTTGCCCGCGATTCTGTTGACATTGATGGGTGAGCCGATTCCCACGGATCCTTTGGTGGCGCTCGATCCTTTCAAGCTGGGTGATGAGGTGTTATTGGCGTGTATTTTTGGTGGTGTTGTCATGGGTGTCGGTGTGGGGATGATCATGAAAAGTCGCGCATCAAGCGGAGGAACCGACGTGTTGTCGAATATCCTCCACAAGTGGACTCATCGCCCGTTGGGACAGTTGCAGATGATGGTCGATTCATGTATCGTGATCTTCGGTTTCCTCATGTTTCAGGACTGGAAGGTGCCGATGTATTCATGGCTTTCCATTTTCCTCATGGGTAAAACGATTGATATGATCCTGCAAGGGTTCAATGCCGAGAAGAGTTTCTTTATTATCTCCGACAAGATCGAGGAGATTCGTGCGTATATATTGAATGACTTGCATCGTGGTGGTTCCATCGTGCCGATACAGGGGATGTATAACCGTTCGGAGAAGGAGATGATCATGACTATGGTCAACCGTCGGCAAATGGCAACCTTGCAACAGGCCATTTACAAGATTGATCCGAATGCTTTCGTGACGATATTCGACGCTAACCAGATTCTAGGGAAAGGATTCAAGCGGTTGGATGCGGAATGAATCAAGAATATTATTTCGTAATATAATTATTTTAAATCCGGCTTAACATGGGGTAATCTCTTTTGTTGAGCCGGATTTTAATTTAAATTGTTTTCTATTCTTCATTCGTTTTGTAACTTTTCGCCTGATTCATTCGTCCCATTAATAAACAAAAATAGTGGTATGTTAAAAACATGGATAACTGGGTGCTTAATCTGTTGTGCCTGCGTGACTAACGGGTCTGCGCAGAATAGTCGGGCAATTCGGATTTACGGGGAAGTGACTACGGTGATGAATCGTAAAATCTGCGGGTACATCACGTGGGGGAAAAACCTTTACTGGACAGACATTTTCACCGCGGGAAAGATAGGTAACCCGTATATGCGGTATCGGGATATTATGGGCGATAACGTTCGTTTCAGTGATGGGCGGAGAGATACCCCGCCGGAGCATGAATTCTCTTGTCGTTTCGGGAATATTCGATCGATTCGGGTGATCGGTGATAGGCGGATTGAATTGGGTGTGAAAGGGGGAAATGTCACTGAACTCGAGCGGGGGCGGTCGCTTGCCATCGGTAACTGGATTGCCGTGGAACTGCGGGATGGAAAGACGGAAAGCGTGGTATGGGACCATATCAGCGAGATCGTTTTTTCTGCCGCACCTGACACGATCCCCGGGCCGAAAGATCGTCCCATTGCGGGTATCGTGGAAACACCTTACGGGATGTACAAGGGGCTTGTCCAATGGGATCTGGACGAGAATTCACAGGATGCGTTACTCGACGGGCGGACGGAATCCAGCGGAGTTTCCGTGGCATTCAAGAATATAGCGAGTATCAAGTCGCTGGGAAATTCTTCCTTGGTAACCCTTCATAGTGGCAGGGAACTTTATATGTGGGGAGAGAACGACGTGAACGCCACGAACCGGGGAATAGCCATCAACCTGCCGTCTGTCGGGCAGGTGATCGTGGGGTGGCATGACTTCAAACTGTTTCGTTCCATCCCTCTCGATCAATTGAATCTTCCTGTTTACAATGATTTTGCTGCACCCGAACGTTTGTCCGGGAGGGTGGAAACACGGGATGGACTATCGCTGGAAGGGGTGCTGGTGTATGATCTCGACGAGGCCATGGATTTCGAATTACTGGACGGGCAGAACGGGAATATATCTTACCGTGTACCTTTCAAGTACGTGCGGGAGATAGAACCTAAGAACTATAAATACACGTGGGTTAAGTTGTTGGGGGGAACCGAGCTGGTGTTGGGGACGATGTGTGATGTGACAGCGGCGAATGACGGGGTATTGGTCTTCCGGGCGGGGGGAGAAGTTGTTTACGTGCGTTGGCGTGACGTGAAACGTGTCGAGTTATGGACCAAGGTAAAACAGAATGACTAGAACCGAGTATAACCGGGCCGTGGACCATTTCTCCGATGGTGTGTATCGTTTTATCCTTAAAATGTGCAAGTCGAAGGAGATGGCGGAAGATGTCGTGCAGGATAGTTTCATGAAACTTTGGGAGGAAGTGGGGCATATCGCTTATGATAAGGCAAAGTCTTTTCTTTTCAGCACGGCGTATCGCAGGATGATTGACGTCTTACGGCGGGAAACGAAGTTTGGGGATATCGAGACCGTGGCAGACCGGGCCGGGGAGGTGCGGGAGGAATACACGGGGTTACAAGAAATATTGAATATGGCCTTAGAAAAATTGCCCCCGGTGCAGAAAACGGTGATTCTCCTACGGGACTACGAGGCGTATTCTTACGGGGAGATTGCCGGGATCACGGGGTTGAACGAATCGCAGGTGAAAGTGTACATCTTTCGGGCGAGAGCATTTATGAAAGCCTACATCCGCAGGCCGGATGTGGTTGTTTAAGCGGGAGGAGATATGATAACGAGAGAGAATTACGAGATTTATTTCATGGAGTACATGGATGGGAATTTGTCGGCGAGAGAACAGGCAGAGGTGGAGGCATTCTTGCTGGTTCACCCCGACTTGCGGGAGTTACTTGACGGGATGGACGAGGTGCGGCTGGAAGTTCCCGCGGAAGTTTTCGGTAAAAAAGAAGAGATAAAACGAACGGTATGGGAAAGGGAAATTGAATATTATGCCATTACTGTTGCCGAGGGTGTTATCACGGATGAAGAACAGGTGTGGGTGGACGAGAATGTTGATAAAGATGTGTTTGAACGGGAAGTTGAAACGTGTGCCAAGATTAAAGTAAAGCCTGACCCGACATGTCGATTCGAGGGGAAAGCAGGGGTGTATCGTAAGTCCGGGGCGGTACTTTTCGTCAAACGCTATGCGGCTATCGCTGCGGTAGTGGCCTTGGGGATCGTGGTGGCTATTTATTCCACGAAAAAAGAAGAATTTTCCATGGAGGATTTACCCGTGACCGTGGTTAAGACGGAGACAATCTTGTTACCGGGGGTACCGGAACCGGAGGCAATAATGGAACCGGAGATTGAGAGGGAGCAGTTTATGAAACGGGAGGCAGAGGCTGGAGAGACAGTCGTGGTCGTGGAACGGGTGATCCCGCCGGATGTTATCGAATTGAAAAAGCAACTGAAAGTTCCCGTGGAGATCATGGCTCCGCAACCGAACGAGATTCTGACTTCCCCGTACGAGGGACTTCAATTTCGGGCATCGGTGAAAGAACAACGAAAACCCGTGTTTCAATTGATAACCCCGTCGGGAAAGTCAGATAACATCGTGAATAATTTGATTGATGTGGGAAAGAACGTGCTGGAACGTCTCCGGGCTAAAGAGAAAAAAGATATAGAGAGCTTGTAACTAATCGGGAAACTTAAACGTCATGTAAGAAATAAAAATAAGGTTATGAGAATAATAGCAGCTTTTATCATTTTGATGGTGTGGGGACTGTCTGCCGCGGGGCAACGGGATAGCGTGATTGTCAACGACGGCTGGCGGAAGGACACCATTCGCAAGAAAGGGCAGGTCATCGACACCCTCGGCAAGGAAACAGAAATGATTATCTGGGACAACACGGTGCGGGAAAGCGAGGAAGAAAGGATAAACAACATGGTCAAACCTCCTCTAGATTCTAGGGTGTTCAATGCTCTTTCCGGTAAGGTGCCTCGTCCTAACAAGTTCCGCGGGCATTGGAACGGGTTCTATTTCGGGTTCGTGAACTTCGGGAAAACCAATTATTCCAAGTATGGCGGCGATAATTTCATGGAGTTGGATTGGGCGAGTTCGTTCACGATGCACTTCAACTTTGCCAGGTTTAGTTTCGGGTTGAGTCCCCGGCAGCGTTTCGGTATATTCACGGGATTCGGTCTTGACTACTCCCGCCTGTGTTTTGACGGTGATATAACTGTCCGCCGCAAGAAAGGCGAGATGCTTCACGCTGTGCCATTGTCTGACTTGGGAATCGAGGAGGTGAAACGGAGTACTTTCAAAGCTCTTTATTTAACGATACCTTTGATGTTGGAAAAACAAATCCCAGCTCCACATTGGAAAAGGTTTTATGTCTCCACTGGGTTCATCGGGGGAATTCGCCTGCACTCTAAGACAAAAGTCGTTTACACGAGTGAAAAGGGAAATAAACGTAAATTGAAAGAGAACGGGAGTTATGGGATGGTTCCTTTTAAAGTTGATTACACGCTCCGGGTTGGTTACCGTGGCGTGTGTATCTGGGGAAACTACTCGTTGACCAATATGTTTAACAAGAACCGGGCACCGGAGTTGCGACCTTTTGCGGTAGGGTTCGGGATAACGATTTAATAATTTAGATTTTAGATTAGGTCGCACGAGGAAACCTCTTTAACTACCTCCTTTAACTCCTCTTCACTTGTGTAAGGGGAGCCAAAGGAGGTAGCTCAATTTTAAATTTAAAATCTAAAATTTAAAATCAGTAAGTTCTTTCGTTGCCCTTTCGAATATTCCATGTAGGTAAGCAATCGTCATTCCATAATTACTAACAGGTATTCCTGCGTCGATGGCAGGTTGGAGCCTGTTTTGCAATTGTTTCCCGGTGATCATGCAACCACCGCACTGGATAACCATGGCATAGTCGGTGATGGGGCGAGTGATCGCATCTAGACCGACGATGAAATCGAACTGGAAGTTTTTCCCAGTGTGTTCCTGTAACCAACGGGGAATTTTGTGACGGCCGATGTCCTCACAGGAAACGTGATGTGAGCAGGACTCCAGCATCAATATGCGATCTCCTTCTTTCAGTTCTTCGATCCGGGGTGTCCCGGCGAGATAAGCCTTGAAGTTTCCCTTGTGGCGGGCAAGAACGATGCTAAAACTCGTGAGGGGAATCTCCGGGGAGATGATGGCAGCCACTTTTTTGAATACTTGACTATCGGCTATCGCAAGACGGGGGCGGATACCCGTTTTTTCCAGAAAGGAAGTGACTTCTTCCGGTTGCAAGACGATGGAGACGCAACGGTTGTCGAGAATATCCCGGATCATCTGTACTTGCGGCAGGATGAGTCGCCCGGCGGGGGCTTCGGAATCAATCGGGGTGATCAGCAACACGATGTCCCCGGGGGTAAGTAAATCACCGATTAAAGATTTCGGGGCATTGTCCTTTTTCCATACACTTTTCAGTGCATCTAGGATCGGAGTCGTGTTATCTTCCCGGGTGGAGAAGTCGATTACGGGACAGTTGTAGGTAGCCGTTAATTTTTCCTTTAAATTGGGAGTTAAGGCGACTTCGTCCCGTTTGTTGTGGATTACTAGAAACGGGGTTTCCAGTTTCTTTAACTGTTCGGCAAGTTGTTGTTCGTGTTCTTCAAAACGGTTATCCGTGATCACGAGTAGGGCCATATCAGCTTGAGATATAGCATTCCGGGTTTTTTCCACCCGCATTTCACCCAAAGTTCCCGTGTCGTCGATACCTGCCGTATCGATAAAGATAACGGATGCAAAGTCCGGGATTTCATAACTTCTTTTCACGAGGTCGGTAGTGGTTCCGGCCACATCCGAAACGATAGCAATATTCTGACCTGTCAGGGCATTTATCAGCGAGCTTTTCCCGCTGTTTCTCCGGCCCAATAATATAATATGTAGTTTATTATCTTTTCCCATAAAACGAGCTAATTTTAAATTTTATATTCCTGCCGGGATTCGCCTTCGGCGAGTTACAGGTTAGCAAGTTACAAGTTACAGGTTTTTCAACTTTTAGTTTTTATCTTTTTTCTTTTATCTTTCCATTTTTAGTTTTTATCTTTCCCATTATCTGTACATCCTCACGTCTTCCCGGGTAATGGTGTTGCCACAAAGAATGACTAATCGTTCCACGACGTTACGTAATTCACGGATATTACCCGTCCATTCGCACTCCTTCAGTGCGGCGATGGCATCGGGAGAAAGCGTTTTGGGGGCGATGCCCATTTCCGTGCATACTTCTGTCAAGAAGTGATTGGCCAAAGCATCAATGTCTTCCAGACGCTGGCACAAAGGAGGTACGTCAATAATAATCACGCTTAACCGGTGATAGAGGTCTTCCCGGAAATTTCCCTTCTTGATTTCTTCTTTCAAATTCTTGTTCGTGGCGGCAATGACTCGCACGTCTACATTAATATCGGCATCCCCACCGACACGAGTTATCTTTTGTTCCTGCAAAGCTCTCAGCACTTTGGCTTGGGCGTTGAGGCTCATGTCGCCGATCTCGTCGAGGAAGAGCGTTCCCCCGTTGGCGAGTTCGAATTTCCCTTTCTTTTGCTTGATGGCCGAGGTGAAAGAACCTTTCTCATGCCCGAATAACTCGCTCTCGATGAGCTCCGAGGGGATGGCGGCACAGTTTACCTCGACAAAGGCATTGTCCTTGCGGTGGCTTAGCTCGTGCAACTGGTGGGCAACGAGTTCTTTCCCGGAACCGTTAGGGCCGGTGACCAGTATCCGGGCATCGGAAACGGCCACCTTGTCGATCATGGCTCGTATATGGTTTAAGGCCTCGGAATTCCCGATCATGTCGTATTTCTTGCTGACCTTGTTTTTCAGGGTCTTTGTCTCGTGAATTAATAAATGTTTGTCCGTGGCGTTCTTTATCGTGATCAGTATACGATTCAAATCCAACGGTTTTTCGATGAAATCATAAGCCCCTTTCCGGATGGCCTCTATGGCTGTGTCTATGGTTCCGTGACCGGAAATCATAATTACCGGGGTGTCCGCGGAGAACTCTTTGATGCGTTCCAGTACTTCGATACCTTCCATTTTCGGCATCTTTATATCGCAGAATACAATGTCGGGTTTTTCAGATTTCACGGAAACGAGGCCTTCCATTCCGTTTTCAGCCAGCACGACTTCGTGTCCCTCGTATTGTAGAATATCCTTCATCGAATTACGGATACTTCTCTCATCATCAATCACTAATATTTTCGTCATACTACATTTTTTAGTCTCACCGCAAATTTAGCCAAATAATTTGGAAAAAGAAATGTCAGATGTTGTGCGAACTTGGGAAGTTGAGTTGCTAATGTTCCGAGAAATTTGTATTTTTGGGAAGTTTAGAGCGAGAAGAATGGTATCTTTTTTGATCTAACCTCTTAAATTTAAATTCTGAAATGTATGAAACGAATTTTGGTGTTTCTTCTTGTTTTATTTATTATATTAGATGTTCAAGGTCAACGGAAAAAGGTCGGGTTGGTGCTGAGTGGTGGGGGTGCGAAAGGCGTGGCACATATCGGAGTGTTGAAGGTGTTGGAGGAAGCTGGGATTCCGATTGATTATATTGCAGGGACGAGTATGGGGTCTCTCGTCGGGGCGTTGTACGCGATCGGGTACGATGCGCGCACGATGGATAGTTTGGTGAGGAAACAGAACTGGATGTTTCTGTTAAGTGATAAAGTATATCGTTATAATCTCCCTTTCTCGGAGAAGGAGGAAACGGAAAAGTATCTGGTTTCCGTGCCGATAAAGAATAATCGGGAGATCAAGATTCCATCGGGGTTTATTAGCGGGCAGAATATTTACAACCTGTTCTCGGATCTGACAATCGGTTACCATGATTCGTTGGATTTTAATAAATTGCCGATTCCTTTTGCTTGCGTGGCGAGTAATTTGGTGGATGGTAAGGAGGTTGTTCAGGACCGCGGCGTGTTACCGCTGGCCATGCGTGCGAGTATGGCGATTCCGGGTGCTTTCGCTCCCGTGCGGAAAAATGGTATGGTACTGGTGGACGGGGGTATTTCGAATAATTTCCCGGTAGATATAGCTAAAGCGATGGGAGCCGATATAATTATCGGGGTAGACGTGCAGGCGGAACTGAAAGATGCATCCGGGCTGGAATCCGTGATGGGGATTCTTGACCAGATGACCTCTTTTTTAGGTATCCAGAAGTACGAGGAAAATAAAAAGATGGTAAACATCTATATCAAGCCGGATGTTACACCTTATTCGGCCGCCAGTTTTTCGTCAAGCGCTATTGACACGCTGATCATGCGGGGTGAGGACGTGGCCCGGAGTCAATGGGATGAATTGATGCAATTGAAAAAAGAGCTGGGACTCACAGAAAGTTTTCAACCGAGAAAAGTATCTGAAGATATAATTATTGAGAATGACACGATCATGGTGGAACACGTGCATCTGTCAGGAATTGATGAACGGGATGAGAAGTGGTTACGGAAAAAGATACGGATAAAGGATTATAGCCGGATTACGTTGAGCGATCTGCACGAGGCAATTGCCGAGTTGTACGGGATTGGGGCATTTTCGAGCGTGAGTTACAAGCTTAGTGGTGGCCCGGTGTACGATTTGGAATTGATACTAAAACAAAAGCCGATGAGTTCTTTGAATCTGGGTTTCCGGTTTGATTCAGAGGAAATGGCGGCTATTTTATTGAATACCACGCTTACTCACAAGGATTTGAGAGGTTCGCGGCTTTCCCTGACCGGACGTTTAAGCATGAATCCTTACGTGAAGTTGAACTATTCGTTGGGCAATACTTTCCTGCGGCGTTTTGAATTGGAGTATATGTTCAAATACAATAACTTGGATATTTATACCAAGGGAAAGAAAACGGATAACGTGGATTACGGGGTTCATCGGGTAAACCTGGGAGGTTCTGATATTTATTTCCGTAACTTTAAATTGCAACTGGGGGTTCGTTACGAGTATTACAATTACGAGTCGTTCCTATTCTCGGACAAAGATCATAATATTTCGGTGAAACCGGAAGGGTTCTTTAGTTATTACGGGCTGGCGCACCTGGAAACC
This sequence comes from Butyricimonas sp. BSD2780061689_150309_C8, assembly GCF_015560935.1. NCBI lineage: Bacteria > Pseudomonadati > Bacteroidota > Bacteroidia > Bacteroidales > Odoribacteraceae > Butyricimonas > Butyricimonas sp. BSD2780061689_150309_C8. The sequence continues at coordinate 63,229 of NZ_JADMSV010000019.1, read as the reverse complement.
TTTGATAAACGTTATTACCCGACACGAGGAATGTCGTTGAAAGTGGATTATTCTTTGTACACGGATAATTTGATCACCTATAATGACGGGGCTCCGTTCTCTGCTATCGGGCTGGATTTCGAGTCCGTGCTGTCCATCACCCGGCGGGTGAAGTTTATCCCGTCTATTTACGGGCGAGTGCTGGTGGGGCATGATGTTCCCTATCCCTATTTGAATTGCATGGGAGGGGATGTTGCCGGGAGGTATGTCGATCAACAATTGCCTTTCTTGGGAATTCAGCATCTGGAGATATTCGATAATTCGGTTGTGGTGGCAAAAGTCAAGGTGAGGTATAATATCGGTCGTAATCATTATATTTCTCTAGCCGGGAATTACGCGAAACAGGAGGCTAATTTCTTTGATATATTCGGAGGTGATGATATTTGGGGCGGGGGTGTCGGATATTCTTACGATAGTATCGTGGGACCAATTGATTTCATGTTCAGTCTCTCGGATTGGTCAAAGAAATTGGGCTTTTATTTTAACTTGGGATATTATTTTTAGAAACGTGTATGAAAAAGTTGGGGATTATTATTTGCGGGCTGGTGTTGGTGATGGGGTGTCAGCGTAATGTGTACCGGTTCTCGGAAGGTAGCGTGTACGGTACAGTTTATCACGTGTCCTACCAAAGTGAAATAGATTACGCGGTGGAGATCCGGCAGGAGATGGAGCGTGTAAATCGGTCCTTGTCAATGTTTAACAAGAATTCGGTGATTGCCCGGTGGAACCGGGGTGAGAGTGAACAGGTAGATTCGCTTTTCGCTGTGATGTACGAGAAGGCTAGAGAGGTGAACGAGGTGACGGGTGGTGCCTTTGACGTGACAGTGGCCCCGTTGGTGAACGCTTGGGGATTCGGTTTTAAAAACGAGAAGTTGCCTTCGGACGAGAAGATCGATTCTCTGTTGCAATACGTGGGAATGGATAAGGTGCAGTTGGGAGGGGAGCGGTTGGTGAAACTGGTTGAGGGGGTACAGATGGATGCCAGTTCCATTGCCAAAGGGTTAGGAGTGGATCTCGTGGCCGAGTTTTTTGACCGGAAAGGAGTACAAAATTACATGATAGAGATTGGTGGTGAAATCCGCGTGAAAGGGGAAAGTAATAAACAGCGCCCTTGGCATATCGGTGTAGACAAGCCGATTGACGATGCGACGGCAGCAAACAGGGAGTTGCAGCTTGTGTTGGCTTTGCGGGAAGGGGCGCTGGCGACTTCCGGGAATTATCGTCGTTTTTACGTGGTGGATGGAAAAAAATATTCTCACACAATAAACCCTAGGACCGGTTATCCTGTCCAACAAGATATACTAGGTGCTTCCGTGTACGCTCCGACTTGTATGGAGGCTGATGCTTACGCGACAGCGTTTATGGTGTTAGGAACTGAAGAATCTAAAAAAATAGTGTTAGATAATCCTCATATCGAGGCTTGTTTTATTTATCAAAATAAACAGGGAGAACGTGAGGTTTGGATGTCTGATCGATTGAAAACGTTAGTGTTAGAGGAGTAATTTTATTGGAAAAGAAGCGTGTGATTATTCGTTGTATGATATGGATGCTGGCATGGGTATTACTCGTGGAAAGTCAAGCAAATGCAAGGCCTTTATCATTCGACGTGCGTGGGAATAACGAGTATGAATTTATAAAGCTACCTGATACACTGAAACAAAATGACGTGGTTTTCTTACCGGATAGTTTAATTCGGGATACACTCCAGTATGAGTTTTCCAGGATCAAGGAGGTCGCTTATCGGCGGAAATGGACGAAAGAGTTGTACAAGATGATCTTCGTGAATCCCCGAAAAATCAACATTGATATTGTTCAAACGGAAAATAGCGAGGATCGTTACAAGCCCTATCGGGGAAAGACGATCCGTGATATTCACGTGAAGGTTTTACCTCCTTTCGGAACGAGTGTTAACGACACGACGCCCTTACAGGACAGTTTACAATGGCTTTTAAGCGTGGCAAATTCCGTTCACCAGAAATCGGCCGAAAGGGTGATAAAAAAACAGTTGACCGTGAGGCCGGGGATGACAGTCGACCCTTTCGAGTTGGTACAGAATGAACAGTTACTGAAAGCAATGTCGAACGTGGACGATGCGCTGATTGGCATACAAGAGGTACAGAGTGACACGACTCAAGTTGATCTGATGATTATTTGTAAGGATGAATTTTCATGGACGGGGGAGGTGTGGAGTAACTTTTTGAATGCGGTTGACTTGGGACTGGAAACAAAAAATTTGTTTAAACTGGGGCATAGTTTACATTATCAAGCTAGTTTTCGGGGAAGTAAAGATAAAAAATGGGGAAACTTGATCGAGTATAAGGCTAGTAATCTTCTAGGGTCTCACATGGACTTCTACGGGATGTACGAGAATTCCTATAACCAGGATATTTTACGGGTGGAACTGGATAAAGAGTTCTTGACGTACAAGACGAAATGGGCCGGAGGTGCCGCATACAGTCGGGTATATTCCTCGAAAACATTGGTTGACCGGGACATCAACAAGCCCGTGGAATTGTTTAATTACCGGTTGTGGGACTTCTGGGGAGGAACTTCTTTTTATTTGCCGGAGAAGTATAGTTATAACCGAATATTTTACCTGACGGGACGTTACACGGGTACTAGTTTTGTCGATCGTCCGGAAGTGTCGAGTGATTCCAATCATTTCTATTACGACCGTGACCGGATCATGGGAGCTTTGACGTTTACCAAAATCAAGTATTTCAAGGCGAACTTGATCTATGATTTCGGGCGAACAGAGGATATTCCCTCGGGATTATCGGGGACGTTGCTTTTCGGGTATGAGAAGAGTGATTTCACGGAGTACGGGTACTTGGGAACAGAATGGCATTATTCCTGGTTTAATAAATACACGGAGAGGTACTATGCTTGGTATGCGGCTTTTGGCACTTTTCTAAATGGTTACACGGCCGAGAGTGGCGTGTTTAAGGTCGGTAGTCAGTATATCAGTCGTTTGTACGATCTGTCCCGGCACCGGTTACGTTTTTATAGTAACGTGGATTACGTGTTAGGAATCAAGAGGAATCCGGATGATAATATTTATTTCGAGGATGCTAACATCCGGGGATTTGATTCCGATACCACTCGGGGGACACAACGACTTTCCGCCTCCATGTCCGCAACGTTGTTCCTACCTTACATTAAAAGAGGATTTCGGGCATCGGTTACTGGGTTTGTGGATTGGGGAGTGTTGGCCCGGGATGAGAAGAATTTGTTGAATAGTCAATCGTACTGGGGAATCGGTTTTAGTCTGAATCTACGAAATGATAACTTGATTCTCAAGAATGTAAGTATTCGTTTTGCTTTTTATCCCAAAGGACCACCCGATATTCATAGTATAGAGGTGAACGTGTCGAGTCGTCGGAAAAGTGGATTTTATGATTACCGTGTTTATAAACCTGATGCGATTAAATACGAGTAGATCAAAGCTTTTGATATACATTTTTTAACTAGATTCGTTTTAAATAGCGATCGAAAATTGCTTGAAAATCCCTATCTTTGTGGCAAATTAATTTTGATGGGGATGAAGAAAGTTTTTTTATTTTCTATTTTCTTACTTTGTGGCTTATTTTTTTCTCAAATACTTCCTTCGGCGTTAGGAAGTGTGTATGGAACGTTGGCATCGATAAGTAAATGGCTGATGTTTATTTGTCTTGCTTTTATCATGATTAATGTAGGGAGGGAATTCGAACTGGATAAGGCAAAATGGCGTTCGTACACGACGGATTATTTTATTGCTATGGCGACGGCTGCCGTACCTTGGCTCTTGATAGCTTGTTATTATATCTTTTTTCTGGATACGGGATTGTCGTGGGAGAATAATTTGCTGATCAGCCGGTTTGCGGCTCCCACTTCAGCGGGAATTCTTTTTACGATGCTTGCTGCTGCCGGGCTGAAAAAGGAGTGGATCTACAAGAAAACGCAGGTGCTGGCTATATTTGATGACTTGGACACTATTTTATTGATGATCCCGTTGCAAATATTGATGATCGGTTTCAAGTGGCAATTGTTTGTTATTATTCTGGTGGTTTGTATCCTTTTGATTTTCGGATGGAAACGGTTGAGTTCGCTGAACCTGCCACAATCTTGGAGAGCTATTCTGCTTTATTCCGTGTGTATCGTGGCGACATTCGAGAGCGTGTACCTGATCTCGAAAGCTTTTATGGGACAGGATGGGGCAATTCATATTGAGGTACTGTTACCGGCATTTGTGCTGGGAATGGTGATGAAAACCGTGCATAATCATTCGAGAGAGGAAGAAAGAGCCTCTAGTTTTATCTCGTACCTGTTTATGTTTTTGGTTGGGTTGAGTACGCCTATCTTTATCGGTTTGGAGACCGGGGGAGACGGGATGCCCGGATGGGGGATGCTGATTTTCCATGTAATTGTGGTAACGATTCTTTCGAATCTTGGGAAGATGTTCCCGCTATTCTTCTATCGTGACCGGAAGATTCAAGAGCGTTTGGCCCTTTCGATCGGTATGTTCACGAGGGGGGAAGTAGGTGCAGGAATTATCGTGATAGCCATGGGGTACCAGTTAGGAGGTCCTGCGTTGATTATCTCCATTTTAAGTTTAGTATTTAATCTCGTTTTAACGGGTTTCTTCGTGGTCGCTGTGAAACGTATATCCCAGAGTGTGTACGGGGTGAAAGAATAAAGGGTTTATGATCTTCTGAATTTATTTACGAGTGCATAGATTCTCCACCAGAGGTAAGCGATGATTAACACGGATAGAGAATAGATAATCCAATCGTCCATTTTAAGGAATCGTTTGAACATGAGTGGAACAGCTTGGACGGTATTCCACGGGTTCAGCCCGTGCCAGGAGTAACGTATTTCAGCCGGGGCAGCAATCATTGATATAATACTGAAAGCGATAGCCAGTATGATAAGGGCAAGGAGCAGGGATGTCTTGTTTATTGTTTTCATGGTGAATTATTTTTTATCTTTCTTCTTGAATAGGTCCCCGATTTTCCGGAAGAAACCTTTTTTCTTGGGAGTATCGGTATCTTTTTCTGTATCTTGTTTCTTTACTTTTTCCAGTTTTTGGTTGGTCAATCTTTCCAACAGACTTATATTATCCTTGAACGTGGGGACTGCTAGTTCTTTTTGTGTATCCGAGGGTGGAACCGGGAAGGACAGACCGGACCAATAGGCGTAAGTGTTACTTTGCAGACATTCTTGCATGAACAACCCGAAGATTGGAAGTGCCATGTTGGCACCTTGTCCAAGTGCGGTAGAGTTGAAATGTACACGAGAATTATTGGCCCCGACTCTTACGCCCACGACGATACGAGGATTATAACCAATAAACCAGCCATCGGCTTGATTTTGGGTTGTCCCGGTTTTTCCGGCTAGGGGGATGTTCAACCCGTAGTTGTTGATCAGTCTTTTCCCTGTTCCTTCTTGAATAACGGCGGAAAGCATGGAGGACATGGTATGAGCCTGTTCTGCCGGAATCACCCGTTCTCTGCGTGGTGGTTCAGCCTCGTAAAGAATACGTCCGTCTCGGTCTTTTATAGAAAGCAGATAATAGGGTGTTGTCGATACGCCATTGTTTGCATAGCACAAGTAGGGGAGAATCATTTCCCGAAGAGGAATATTGGCAGCTCCTAGGGCAATGGAGGGAACTGCGGGCAGGTCACTTTGTATTCCTAGCCGATGAGCGTGTTCTATCGTGGCGTCGATTCCTGTTTGTAGGAGAACTTGGACGGCAATCGTGTTGATGGATTGACTTAGGGCTCCTTTCAGCGTGTAATAACCACCGTATTGATTGTTTGAATTTCGGGGCGTCCAGTTGTCGTATTCCGGATAACTTTTTTGTTCATTATTATAATAGGCATCGACACGGGCTCCATGTTCAATGGCAGCACTGTAAACGACCGGCTTGAACACGGAACCGACCTGGCGGGGGGCCAGCACTTGGTCATATTGGAAATACTTGAAATCAAGTCCCCCGATCCATACTTTTATTTTTCCGGATTGGGGTTCTACTGCTATCATACCGGGTTGAAGAATCTTTAGATAGTGTTTAATGGAATCAATGGAAGACATTTGCATTTCGGTTTCTCCCTGGTATGCACTATAAATAGTCATGGGCTTTTTCTCATTCATGGCGGCGAGGATGGCTTTCTCGGCAAGTCCTTGGCGTTTTAGATTTTTATATACCTCGCTTTCCCGAATGGCATTATCAAGGAGATTCTTCTCTTTGTCCCATGGTTCTTGTTTTCCCAGATGCGTGTAGAAAGCGTGTTGCAACGACTTCATGTGTTGTTGCATGGCTTTTTCCGCGTAACGTTGCATCTCCGCATCGATTGTGGTGACGAGTTTCAGCCCGTCTTTGTATAAATCGTAATTGGTGCTGTTTGCCTCGTTGAATTCGGCAATGAGCTTGACTGCATCTTGGCGGATTTGTTCACGTAAGTAGGGAGCTAGGCCGGAATAGTGGTTTAACGGTTTGAAACGGAGTCGTAACTTTTCTTTTTTCAATTCTTCTCCTTCTTCTTCGGTCAGATAATCGTACTTAACCATTTGGGCAATCACCGTGTTACGTCGTTGTAACGTGCGATCGGGATGTACCCGGGGATTGTAGTAAGAAGGTCCCTTCAAAAGTCCGATCAGTGTGGCTGCCTCCGGAACGGAGAGACGTGTTGCCGTCGTGGAAAAATACTTTTGGGCGGCACTTTCAATACCGAACGTGCCTTCGCCAAAAGATACTGTGTTTAAATATAGGGTGAGAATTTCGTCTTTCGTGTATAGTTTTTCAAGACGATGTGCCGTGATGATCTCTTTGATCTTGATCACCGGAATCATGAAACGGCTGCTATACTGGCGAGGATAGAGATTTTTGGCCAATTGCTGGCTGATCGTACTTCCCCCGCCCGAACTCTTATCGCCTAATAGTAATGTCTTGAACAATACCCTTAGCATACTGACTTTATCGAACCCGTGATGTTCGTAAAAGCGCACGTCTTCAGTGGCGATCAAGGCGTTTATGGCATTGCGGGATATACTGCCGAACATGACGTTTGTACGGTTTTCCACGTAATATTTTCCGAGTAACTCTCCATCTTCACTATACAGGGAAGATGCCTCGTTGTTACGAATTTCCCTTAGGTCCCGGTAATCCGGAATTTTCCCCCACATCCCGTAGTACACGCAACATACGAATAACCCAACGAGAACGGCGCCTAGTAAGGCACTCAATAGTATTGTCTTGAAAACACGGGCAAAGATACTTTGTTTTTTCTTCGTGGCTTTTTTTCGTGTTGTGGTCTTTTTCTTGTTCATATTATTGATTCCGGAAATGCCTGCGAATGTACGAAATTGCAATGTAATTTTCAAGAATAGAGATAAGGTCTTATAACTACTTTCGTTTGTTTATATCCAATATTGTCGAATTTAGAACGAATTGGATGGTATATTTAATTTATTTTATATATTTGTAACTGCAAGGTGATAATTACATTCATAATGTAAAAAGAGTAAGTAAATTATTTCGATAAATGAATAAAACCATGACAAAAGAAGAGTATGTAGCTTCTATAAGAGAGCTGGAAGAAATTATAGCCAAATATCGGGAGCAGGAAAAGCAACTGAAAGAGCAGTATATTGACGAGAACAAGCAATTTGAGGTGAATGAGAAGGTGAAAATTACAACTCCCGCTTTTCGGCGGGCTATCCCGGACGAGAATGGTCGAAGATACATGGACGAGGAATGTAAATACGGATTTGTAGAAGACTATGAGGTTGATAACCATGGAAATATTAAGTATGTTTTGGCCAGAATGAATGCAACGGGTAAGAAATCGCAACATCGTACCTATTACACAGATCTGGACGTGCTTGAAAAGGTGAAAGAGTAATTATGGGGGAAGCAAATTAACATGAATAACTTTAGCATGAAGTTTCTAAAATACTGGAATTCACAATAATGCAAAAATGATGTTATTCCAAACATAAAATTAGAAAATATTCTGACTTTTCTATTTTAAAGTTTGGATTAAAGTATACCTTTGTGGCTGAGTTCATAAAAATGAAACAATTAATACATCAAAAGGAATAAAATAAAGTTATTGTCATGCTGAATATTGCATTGTTTGGCCCTCCAGGAGCCGGAAAAGGTACTCAGGCGAAAAAGATCGTTGAAAAATACAATCTAGCGCATCTGTCAACAGGGGAGATGATTCGTAAAGAGATTGCCGAAGGTTCGGATTTTGGTAAAATGGCTGCCGGGATTATTAATAAAGGCGAGTTATTATCTGACGAGTTTGTGGTTGCGTTAATCGAAAACAGCATTGAACATCACAAGAACGTGGATGGTTTCCTGTTTGACGGGTTTCCCAGAACGGTGAGACAAGCTGAAATTCTTGATGAGATGCTGGCTAAGACGGGACACCCGTTAAGTGCATTGGTGAGTATCGATGTGCCTCACGACGAGTTAATGCGCCGGATGCTGGAACGTGCTAAAATCGAGGGACGTGCCGATGATAACGAGGAAGTGATTGAAAATCGTTTCCGCGAGTACCGGGCAAAGACGTTACCTGTTGCCGATCACTATAAGATTCAGAAAAAGCATTTTTCTGTGAATGGTCATGGTTCGGTAGACGACGTGTTCGAGTCCATAACAAAGATTCTCGAAGAGGTACGGTAAAACGGATCAAGAAGAAGAGATTGAAAGGATGTTTGCGAGAACATCCTTTTTATTTTAAACTCTAAACTTTTTTAAACTTTCTTCGAGTAGCGCCATTGTAAAATTAGGAATAGTAGTCCGGGAACAAAAATGATGACGGCTGTTGCTTGTAATGCGATAGAGAGGGAATACAGGTCATGCAGCCAGCCCACTAACGGGGCCATGGCCGCAAACATAAGCCGGATAACGAAGTTACGGATAGAAAGTACGGTTGCCCGCATTTCGGAGAAAGTAATTTGGTTTATATACCCTTTTAATATAGGAGTGGCGAATCCTCTCACAATGTAGAAAAAGAACAGGCATATCAAACCAACGTAAGATATGTTGAAGGCTACCGCGATATATCCACCCACGATAAAGAATAGTATAAAAGCGTACATTCGCAGACTTCCCAGGCGTTGATCCAGTTTATCGGAATAGAGAGCAGAAATGCCGACGGTGAGATTCAGTATTGTCCAGATGATCCCGAACCAAGAAGTGGGGGTATCCAGTTCTATCAACAGGGGTTGAACGAACCAGGCCATGGTTAGCGTGGCGGCACCGATCACGCCGGAAAACATGATGTTATAGCACAGTTCCTTGTTCGTGAAAAGGGAGTATTGTATGATTTTCATGATATTGGCAAACGAATTCTTAATTCTGGTTTTGGCCGCGTGTTCGGTCAGGGCAATGGCAGCCGGAATTCCGATAAAAGCGATACCGCTCTGCACGTAGAAAGGGAATCGGAGGGAATAAACTGCTAGCAGCCCGCTGAAAATCCCGGCGAATGCTTCCGAGAAATTCCCTACCATGGTAACCCGTCCCTCGTATTTTAAATAGGCGTCTTCCTTTTTATAATATAGCATCGTATCATAAAGTAGGGCAGAGTCGGCACCGGACACTAGGCTCTGTCCGAATCCGAGCAAAATTTCCGAGAGGAAAAATGCCGTGAAAGTGTCGGAAATTGAATAGTTGGTGAATCCCAAGAAACAGAATATGCAACCAGCAATCAAGCAATTCCTTCGTCCCCATACGTCGGCTAGGTAGCCTGTTGGTATTTCCAAGGACACCATGGCGATGGAATAGACGCTCTTCAGAATAAATATATCTGCCAGATCCAGGCCACATTCCTTGTAAAACAGCACGATGATAGGCATCACTAGGGTAAACCATTTGGAAACCTTGATCAAGTAAAGTGCTATTATATTTTTTTTAAACGACACGTGATTTCTGTTTTTCTATTCGAAAGACAAAAGTAATTTAAAATTAAGAATAAACGAAGTGATTAGAATCTAAAATCAAAAAGCTCCTTTTTGTTTCAGTTTTCATCAAAAAGCGTTATTTTTGTTTCCAAATTTAAAACATAAATCACTAATCAAGTAAAAAATAAGTTTGCCATGGCAATACAGAAAATTGATGACATCTACGAATTACTGAAGGGAAATACCCAAAAAAAGCGTTTGGTTGTAGCTTACGCTAACGACAGTCACTCTATCGAGGCTGTGAATAAAGCCGTTGAAATGGGTATTGTTGAAGCCACCTTATGTGGTGATGAAAATGAGATTAGGAAAGTGTGTGCCGAGCATGGTTTTGATATTTCCCGATTCAAGATTGTAAATGAACCGGTGGACACGAAAGCGGCTGCTAAAGCTGTTCAAATGGTACGTGATAAGGAAGCTGACTTCATCATGAAAGGATTGGTAAGTACTGATAAATATATGCGCGCCATCTTGAACAAGGATTGCGGTTTGTTGCCCCCGAAGGCCACGTTGTCTCACGTTGTTGTGATGGAGTGTCCGAATTACCACAAATTGTTGGTGTTCAGTGATGCTGCTATTATTCCGGCTCCGGATTTCAGCCAGAAAATGGCAATCGTGAAGTATGTAACCCAGATTGCTAACGCTCTTGGTGTTCAGCGCCCGAAAGTTGCCATGATTTCAGCCACGGAACAAGTACTTCCGAAAGTAGAGTCTACCACGGATGCTGCTATTCTTGCCAAAATGGGAGAGAGAGGTCAGTTAGGTAATATTGACATCGACGGACCGTTAGCTCTTGACGTGGCTATTGATAAGGAGGCTGCCGAGATTAAGAAAATCAAGTCTCCGGTTGCTGGAGATGCGGACTGTTTGGTATTCCCGAGCATCGAGGCCGGTAACGTGTTCTATAAAACAAACACGAAGTTGGCAAACGCTCGCCAAGGGGCTATCTTGGTAGGTGCCACCGCCCCGAGTGTGTTGTCTTCCAGAGGTGACAGCGTGGATGCAAAATTGAATTCTATTGCATTGGCGGCTCTTTTTGCAAAGTAAGATAAGTTAGATATAAGTGAAAAGCCGAAGTTGTTGTATTAACACTTCGGCTTTTCTGAATTATTTAAACAACTAAGAACACAGGCTTATTCATTTTCTTCCGTGATGACGATTTTAATAATCTCGTCTCCTTGGCGGATGGCATCAATCACTTCCAATCCCTCGTAAACTTGGCCGAAACACGTGTGGCGTCTATCCAAATGAGCTGTGTTTCTGCGGTTGTGACAAATAAAGAATTGAGATCCCCCGGTATCCCGTCCGGCGTGAGCCATGGATAGGACTCCCCGATCATGATACTGGTTATCCCCGTTTAACTCACATTTGATGGTGTAACCCGGTCCTCCGGTTCCGTCGCCTCTAGGGCAACCGCCTTGGATCACGAAATCCGGGATGACCCGATGAAACGTTAATCCGTCATAAAAGCCTTCTCTGGCTAGTTTTACAAAATTGGCAACGGTATTCGGCGCGTCTTTTTCGAAGAAAAGAACCTTCATAACACCTTTTTCTGTGTGTATTTCTGCTCTGTACATTACGAAATTGGTTTTGAATTATTGCAAACAAATGTAGGGTATAATCCTAATGAATGCAAGTTGTCCAAGTTTATTTAACGCATTTTCTGTTATTTGCATATAGTTAAAAAAAGAGGTGTTTTCGGGAATTTAACAACCTGAAAGATCAAAAATATCAGTATGTATTTAAAAACTTCGTCGTATATTTGCGTACGATTAAAAATAGAGAGTATGACGTGTTGTAATAGCAGACGAAAACCGGAATGGTTGAAGATTAAATTACCGAAAGGACAGAGTTCCACGGAGGTTTTAAATATAGTCAGAAAACATAATCTACATACGATATGTACCAGTGGTATGTGTCCCAATCAAGGCGAATGCTGGGGAAACAGAACTGCAACGTTTATGATCGGCGGGGATGTATGTACCCGTTCGTGTAAGTTTTGTAACGTGAAAACGGGGCGTCCGGCTCCATTGGACCCGGCAGAACCGGAAAATATAGCTAACTCCGTGAAGTTGCTCGGTTTAAAACATGCCGTGATCACTTCCGTGGACCGGGATGATCTGGCTGATTTGGGAGCTGCTCACTGGGTGAAAGTGATCGAGGCGATGAAACGAGAGAATCCCGAAACGACAATGGAAGTGCTGATTCCGGATTTTCAGGGAAGACAAGAACTCGTGCAACAGGTGATTGATGCTCGTCCGGAAGTGATTTCTCATAACCTGGAGACGGTGAGAGAATTATCGGATGGCGTACGTAGCCGGGCAAAATATGATATTTCTTTACAAGTGATTCGTCAGGTTTCGGAATCGGGTATCGTTTCTAAATCCGGTATAATGTTGGGATTAGGGGAGACTCGTGAACAAATTCTTCAGACGATGGATGATTTGCTGGCAGTCGGATGTAAAGTAATGACTATCGGTCAGTACTTGCAACCGTCCGAGGCGAATCTCGAAGTAAAAGAGTACGTGACACCGGAGACCTTCAAGGAATACGAGCGTATCGGGTTGGAAAAAGGGTTCCGTTACGTGGAGAGCGGTCCGTTGGTTCGCTCTAGTTACCACGCGGAAAAGCATGTGAGATAAGTTATGAAACGTACACGATTAATTGATCTAGGAGTGGCAAGCTATATGCCCGTGTGGCAACAACAGGAAGAGTTGCACAAGGGGATTATTGCTGCGAAGTTAAAGGGTGAGGACACGGAGAATTGTATGATTTTCGTGGAACATAATCACGTGTACACGTTAGGGAAGAGCGGGAACGAGGCGAACATGCTGATTAGTGCCATTCAGTTGCAGGCGGCTCATGCTGAATTCGTGAAGGTAAATCGGGGTGGGGATATTACATATCATGGTCCCGGACAATTGGTCGTGTACCCGATTATTGATATGGCTAATTTTGGCGTGGGGGTGAAGGAGTACGTGGATTTGTTAGAAGAGGTGGTTATTCGTACCGTGGGAGAGTTCGGGATTACCGGGGAACGGTTGGAAGGAGCCACGGGGGTATGGTTGGATGCACACACTTCTAGGGCACGCAAGATATGTGCGATCGGGATTAAATGTTCCCGTTACGTGACGATGCACGGTTTTGCGTTGAACGTGAATACGGATTTGAATTATTTCAATTATATCAACCCCTGCGGATTCGTGGATAAGGGGGTGACTTCTATCTCGAAAGAGGTGGGGGCAGAGGTTCCCGTGGCGGAAGTGAAAGCGGTCGTGAAGAAGTATTTCGAGGAACTCTTCGGGATGGATTTTTACACGTTTTAATACAATTTGGCGGGAAATGTCATACACTTCCCGCCGTGTATCTATTCTTGTTTATTTTAATTTTGTAGCCGGAGTTAACGAGAGATTGGGGCGAGTTAAGCGGGAAATAGGGGCCGAGAATAGAATGACAGACAGATCCCCTACGTTGCAAACCCGTTTGGGAAGTGGCTATGCTGTGGGGGAGGGGCAAATGGATTTTAATGTAATGTGCTTATTTCTCCCGTTATTCTTTTTTGACACGTGATACTCTGTTGAATGTATGTAAGTTAGAAATAACTTGAATGTTAAGGAGCATTTTATACCTGCTTTTTATTTGAAGTTTGTCGATAATTTCATTATATTCGTAGTATGAATTAACAAATAAACAAAAATTGACAGAGCGGAATGAAGAATAATATTGAGGTCGAAATATGTACTTTTTCTTTGGAATCATGCTTGAATGCCCAGTTGGCAGGGGCATCCCGGGTGGAACTGTGTTCCGGGATGTATGACGGGGGAACAACCCCGTCTGCGGCTATGATTCGCATGGCCCGGGAAAAGTTATCTATACAACTTTACGTGATGATTCGCCCGAGGGGAGGTGATTTTCTTTATTCCGATTTAGAGTTCGAGGTGATGAAGGAGGACATTCGGTTTGCCAAAGAGTGCCGGGCGGATGGTGTCGTGTTGGGTATCTTGAATGCAGACGGTTCGGTTGACGTACAACGTACGCGGGAGCTGGTCGAATTGGCGGCTCCTTTAAAGGTAACGTTTCATAGGGCGATAGATATGACTCGAAACATGGAAGAGGCTTTGGAGGGGATCATTCAGGCCGGATGTTACCGGGTTTTAACATCGGGAGGACGCAACACTGTAAGCGAGGGAATGGAGCAAATTAAAGCCTTGGTGGAGCAGGCGAAAGGGCGTGTGCAAATTATGGCCGGAAGTGGTGTAAATGCCGCGAATGCCAACACGTTAATAGAATTAGGGGTGGATGCTATTCACTTGAGCGGGAAAAGTAGTCGGGACAGTGAAATGGAATTCCGTAACCCGAACGTGTTCATGGGCGGGGTTTCGGGACTACCGGAATACGAGCAATATTACAGTGATGTTGAGAAAATAAAAGCAGTTTTAGACAACGTGAAATTTAGAATATAAAATTCAGAGAGTGCCGTTCATTCTATGTTTTACATTCTAGATTCTAAATTCAATATATGCGAACATTTGTAGAGAAGATATTAAATGCCGAACGTGGGAGTATCGTGGTCCGTGAACCGGATTATGTGATGAGTCATGATAATTCGGCACGGGTTAGGTTTTTGTTTGAACGAATTCATGGTACCCGAGTATACAATCCTTCCCAGTTGGTGATCGTGCTGGATGGAAAGGTGTCGGGGTTAGTCAACGAATTATCCTTGGAATATAATTCGATACGGGATTTCGTGGAAGAGCAGGGAATAGAGCATTTTTATGACTGTGACCGTGGAATCAGCCACCAGATTATCTCAGAATTGGTACGTCCGGGTATGTTGGTTGCGGGGAGCGATTCTCATACAGCCACGGCGGGAGCGTTCAACACGTTAGCTGTGGGAATTAATAAAACAGAGACGGCCGTGTTATGGAAAACGGGCAAAATGTGGTTTCAGGTGCCTGAAACGATGAAGATCGTATTGAAAAATCGTTTGTCAGAAGGAGTGTTTGCTAAAGATTTAGCTTTATGGATAAAGGGAATATTGAGCGAGTTGGACGTGAACGGGCAGGCAATTGAGTATCACGGGGAAGGGGTTTCCTCTTTGTCCATTGATGATCGAATGACAATAGCCAATATTTCCACGGAAATGGGAGTGGTCAGTTCTGCTTTTCCTCCGGATGACCGGTTGGCAGACTATTTTAACGAGCCGGCAGTACGGGGTGTTTGGGCGGACGAGGAGGCTGTTTATTCTCGGTTTATAGAGATTGATCTGGCCAACGTCTTTCCGATGGTATATGACACGAGAAACAATGTTCTTCAGGGAGTGGAGGAACTTGTCGGGTTGAAAATACAGCAAGGACTTATCGGTGCTTGTGCTTCAGGACGGTTGGAGGATTTACGGTTAGTTTCCATGATCTTGGAAGGAAAGCGTATTGCCAACGGGTTCCAATTGTTCGTGGTTCCGGCTTCTAGGAGTATATATTTACAGGCTGTTGAAGAGGGTATTATTGATAAGATTGCACAGTCCGGAGCCATCGTTCTTGGCTCCAGTTGTGGGCCTTGCTTGGGAGTGGGACACGTGGCGTCTGCCGGAAATAGCCGTTTTATCTCTACTGCCAATAGTCGGTATATCGGAAGTTCGAATCATTCCGGTGTTGAGAAATATATTGCCTCTCCGGCAACCGTGGCTATGACTGCGTTGCGAGGAGAACTGACATCAATAATACACTTCGAGGGCGCACGGTATAAATATAAAGCTCCCCGGATAGAACCAGTCGTATTGGAAGGGTACGATTATCGTAAGAGTAACGGGGTGTGGAATTACGGGGATATAGATAATATCTCAAGTAACCAGATATTTGCGGAAAAATTGATGTATCGCTTGACCCTTGAACAGGTGGAGGAGATTAAACCTTACTTGTTTGGAGGATTGGATCCGAATTTCGCTTGCGATGTGAAACCAGGAGATATCATTATCGCCGGGGAGAACTTCGGGTGTGGTCAACTGGTGAAACATGCAGCGACGGGATTGGTAGCAGTGGGGGTAAAACTGGTGATTGTAAAATCTGTGAACTGGGATTTTTACCGTATGGCTATTAATCACGGGTTACGGATTCTTGTTGATTGGGCCGTGGTGGATGCTTACACATCAGGGGAACAACTGACAATAGATGATGAAAATCATTTATTATATTTGAACAAGAGAGCGTATAAGCTCCCTTATGTTGATGCGGAGTTTCAAGAAATCCTCGAAAAAGGAGGATTAGTAAATACCTTTTCTTAAATAAGAAAAGGTTATTGATATTCATGTGTGTGTTGTTTTTTTCTGTTCCGGGGTGCCGGAACGGGGAAGAGGGCAATCCTTTCGAGGGTTGCCCTTATTCATTTTTGGGCGTAAAGCCTAAAACAGCGGGATATGGTAAATTAACCCGATGGATAAAGTTGATGTAGAGTAGTTCTCGGCTCCTAGTGTTTTGGCCTTATCCGTGAATCGATAAGAACGTCCGATGTACGATGCGAAGAAGTGGAGGTTTTCCGTGGTTGGATAGTATTCGATACCACCGAAATACCCGTAAGCCGTCCGGTATTTGCCTTTCTCCAGTTGATTGGTATGCTTGTAAACAGAGGCATTTTCGTACATTCCTTTCACGAAAATATTCCATTTGGGCTGGAAACGATAGTTTAATTTGGTGACCCAGGATTCATAACGGGCATTTTTGATGCAATCGGCATCTCCTTGAAGGCGGTAGAGGGTTGAAATAATACCCCGGTTATCCAGTTCTTCATCGGAAAGGTAGAAATCGAGGTATATGTTGAATTTTCCCAGATCTAATTCGTTACCGATGGCATAAAAATGATTGTTATATCCTTTTGCCAGACTGAGCAAGGAATATGACCAACGGGTTCTAAATTTGTCGCTGAAGAAATTACCGTTCCAGTTGGCCGTGTAAGCGAGGGGCGCACGACTTTCTTCCACGTCTTCCGGGAGTTGCCCGTAAATATCATCCATGGAAGCCGTCCGGCTGTTCACGACTTGCAAGGCTATTTCTTGGGTAGGGGTGACTTGATAAGAGAACGTGATTCCGGTCATGAAATCGAAGAGCATATAATCGATCATGTCGCTGTATTGGTAGATTTCAATCGGATCCAGATCATACTCGAAACCTCCGTATGCTGCTGCCTGTTTCCCGATGGAGGTGACGAACTGATCAGTCAGGCGTACGGAGATCATGGCATAATCGATAGAGGAGGGAAGGTTATCCAGTGCGTGGGGCGTGTTACTGCTGTTCAGGCGTTGACGCCAACGGTAAGAAAGCCAGTCATTGATGTCCCCCCGGGCTTCTAATCGAAGCTGGTTCATTTTGAAAGCTGCTTGCTCGAATGTCCCGTCTGTAAATGCACCGTTGAATGTGGCTTGCATGTGCAGTTTCAGATTAAAAATATTATTCTTTTTTTCGATGTTCGACACTCTTTCAAAAAGAGAGCGTCCGTTTGTCGTGTCATTTAGATGGGATAACAGGCCCTGGGCTGACAAGCCCTGTAATGATAGTGCTAATAGCGTGATTAGTAATAGTTTTTTTCTTTTCATTGTTATCGGATTAAAAAAAACTAAAAGCTGGAGATCGTTCGAAAACAGCCTTCCAGCTTTTAGTGGTTACTTACTGATTGTATCTTATTTCAAGGTACCTTCTTCTGCTTGTTTGATCATGTTCGCACTTGCCGTGATATATACTTCGACACGACGGTTTTTAGCACGTCCTTCTGCTGTACTATTGTCGGCTACCGGTTGATCGAATGCTAGGCCTTCCGTGGTGATTCTGTTGCGGGCAATCCCGTTTCCAACGAGGAAGTTTGCAACAGCCTCCGCACGTTCTTTGGATATTCTTTCATTTACGGCACGGGTTCCGGTGTTATCCGTGTGGCCGTAGATCGTGATGTCTGTTTCCGGAGAGTTCTTTAACGACGTGGCAAATTTCGTCAAAGCATCTCTGGAAGATGAACTTAATTGGCTAGAGTTCGTGGCGAACAATATACCGTTATCAAAAGTCACTTTAATGGCTTGTAGGTCATTAGCATCTGTAACAGTTTCAACCTGAGCCCCTTCAATGGCTTCTAACTCTTTTTTCTGTTTATCCATCTTTCTACCGATCAAAGCTCCGGTTCCTGCTCCAACGGCTCCACCCACGGCTGCCCCGATGGCAGCTCCCTTACCTTTACCAACCAAGGCTCCGATGCCGGCTCCAAGTGCGGCTCCACCACCGGCCCCGATAGCAGCGCCTTTGCCCGTGTTACTCATGGATGCACATCCTGAAAAAATAATGCTTCCGCTTAATACTAAAATAGTGAGTAGATTAGTTTTTTTCATAGTAATAGTTTTGTTTCTAAATTTAGATTGTAAATCTTTGCTCTAATATGCTACAAAAATAACACTCGTTAAAACAATTTCAAAATAAAATGAGATAAATCAAAAGAGGGAATATATTTGAATATTCCCTCTCGTAATTGTATCATTTCTTGTTTGTTAGAACATCGGTAATTGGTATATAAACCCGACTTCCAATCTTTGCGTGTTGTATCCTTTTTGAGCGGCACGATCAGTAAATTTGTAAGAACGTCCCACGAAAGTACAGAAGAAATGCAGGTTGCTGTCTTCTAACGGGTAGTATTCGATACCGGCCAAGTAACCGTAAGAAGTACGATAGTTTCCTTTTTCGATGTCACCACGTGTTTTTGACACAGAGGCCGTTTCATACATTCCCTTCACGAAAGCATTCCATTTCGGTTGGAAACGGTAGTTTACTTTTGTCACCACGGATAGGTATTCTGCATCAAGTGCATTGTGACCGTCAAGAAGAGCGGCATCTTTGTTTTCTAGCATACCGGTAATGATACCTTTTCGGTCAATTTGTTCGTCAGAATACATGAAGTCTACAAACATATTTACTTTTTTAGAGAACGTGAAATCGTTACCTAAAGCATAATAATACATTTGTTTATCTTTTGTTTCGGACATCACGGATGCTGACCAACGAGTTTTATAGATTCCATCGAACAAGTTACCATTCCAGTTTAACGTGTACAAGAGTGGGGCACGGCTTTTTTCAAATCCGGGACCGTATGTTTCATCCTGAGAACCGTTACGGCTATCCAAAATTTGGAATTGGAGTTGATGGTTGTCACAAATCTGGTAAGCGATGTTCAAACCGGTCATGAAGTTACTCATGTTCTCGATCATATCGCTATATTCGTAGATTTCGATCGGATTCAAGTCAAATTCGATACCACCATACGCGGCGCATTGTTTTCCGGCAAAGAATGAAAACTGGTCATTTAATTTTACCCCAATACCTGCGATGTCAATGGAAGTAGGCATATTGTCGATATTGTTACCACCGTTGTTCCCACGGTTCAGACGTTGTCTCCAGCGATAGGACAACCAAGGGGTGATGTTACCTTTTGCTTCAATACGGAATTGACGCATCTTGAATGCAGCCTCGCTTAGTCCGCTTTGGTCATAGTTGAAACTGGCATCAAAAGAACCTTGCATGTTTAAATAGAAGTTGAACCAGTCCATTTTTTTCTCTATTTGGGTTACTCGTTCGAAAAGAGTCTTTTCGTTCGTGGCATTTTGTGCGAAAGCACCAGCTGCGCAACCCATAACAAGTATTAATAAAGCTAATTTTTTCATGTTCTGTGTTTTGATAAAAATATAATTTCCTAATTTCTAGTTATTATAACTAGAATTACAAATAGAATAAAGCACCGAGTCCTTTAAAACAGGACTTGGTGCTTTTATGAATTAATATTCGTTGAAATATTGTTGGATCTGTTTCCAATCGTTAGTCTTAGTCAAAGCTAACATCAAAAGGATTCTTGATTTTTGCGGGTTCAATTCTTGAGAAGCGATGAATTTGTATTGATTGTCATCTACTTCAGCGTCAAGCGTGGTCGGTCCTGTCGGCACACGAGTTGAACGTACGATAAGAATTCCTTTGTTACGTGCGTTGATTAATTCCGGGAACACGTTTTTGTGGATGTTTCCGTTACCTAATCCGGCGTGGATAATTCCCTTGTAACCGCTATTAGCCATCATTTTAACAACGTCACCTTCCATGTTTGAATAGCTGTACACGATGCCCACTTTCGGAAGAGAGTTCAGGTTCGTTACATCAAATATGGATTGACTGGTGTGTTTTTTTAACGGAGATTGATTGTAGAATACTTTGCCGTTGTAAACATAGCCAAGGGCTCCTGAATTCGGTGCTTGGAATGTTTGAACATCAATCGTATTCATTTTTAAAACACTGTGAGCTCCGAGAATAATACCATTCATGGAAACTAAAACTCCTTTACCCATGGATTCTTTTGCTCCTGCAACAACCACGGCATTGTATAAGTTTAACGGGCCGTCAGCGCTAAGAGCGGTAGAGGGACGCATGGCACCTACAAGTACAACCGGTTTGTTACTTTTCACGACAAGATTCAAGAAATAGGCGGTTTCTTCCATCGTGTCGGTTCCGTGGGTGATCACGATTCCGTCAATGTCTTTTCTTGCCAATAATTTGTTGATTGTTTTGGCAAGTGTCAACCACACGTCATCCGTCATATCCTGTGAACCGATTTTAACGATTTGTTCTCCGGTTACATTGGCTATTTTCTGAATTTCGGGTACAGCCGATAAAAGTGTACCGATGGCAACCTGTCCGGCTGTGTAATTGGTTCCGGTTGAAGAAGCTCCGGTTCCGGCGATCGTACCTCCTGTTGCCAGAATATGGATGTTAGGCAACTTTTGTGCGAACGTGGTCGCAACAGAGAATAGCACTAGGGCTACCAGCAAACTTAAATTCTTAAACATTTTCATAACCTGTAATTTAAAATTTACTTATAATTAGAGTATTTAAAAAATCTGTATAAAGAGCAGTCCAAGTCCAACGGCCACGATGGTCGCGACAAGTCCGGGCATCATGAACGAGTGGTTCAGCACGTATTTGCCGATTCGTGTTGTACCCGTTCGGTCGAAGTTAATGGCGGCTACCACGGTGGGGTAGTTCGGGATAAAGAAATACCCGTTGACGGCCGGGAACATGGCGATCAGCATGTAAGGCGATATTCCCAAGGCTATGCCGAGAGGCATGAGCGCCCGGACGGTAGCGGCTTGGCTGTACAACAGAATAGACATCACGAACAGGGCTATACCGAACAACCAGGGCATTTGTCTAACGACTTCTTCGATAGAAGATTTTAATTCTGCCATGTTGCCTTGCAAGAAAGTATCTCCCATCCAAGCGATTCCGAAGATGGCTACTACCGCTTGCATTCCGGCCCCGAAGACGGAACCTTGTGCGGCTTTTAACCCGTCTGTACGAGTTATTAATAATATGATAGCTGCCGCGGATAACATTAATATTTCAATGATAGATGGCATATCTAATAATACTTGTTCGCCATTGATCATGAATGAAGGACGCATGGTATCAAACGAACCGAATAGCACGATGAATACCGTGGCGATAATGAAAACAAAAACAGACAGACTTGCTCTTCTCTGGTTGGCAACGTCTTTCAGTTCGTATTTCTTGTCATTGAACACGCCTTCTTTCAAACGTTTTTGATATTCCGGGTCATCAACGAGTTCTTTCCCGACTTTCATGGAGAAGAAGGCACCGACGAGTACACCGATTAGCGTGGCGGGAATCGTGATCTTCAAAATGTCAAACAAACTAATGTCAAAACCGGCTAGTAAGCCCAGTAATGCTACCGTGGCAGCAGAAATTGGACTGGCGGTAATGGCTTGTTGGGAAGCGATCACGGCAATTCCTAGGGGACGTTCCGGGCGAATTTTGGTTTCCGTGGCAACTTCAGCGATTACCGGAAGTACGGAATAGGCAACGTGGCCGGTACCGGCGATAAACGTGAATGCGTAAGTTACTAACGGGCTTAGAATTGTGACGTGTGCCGGATTCTTTCTTAATAAGCGTTCGGCCACCTTGACCATAAGGTCCAATCCTCCGGCAGCCTGCATACATGCTGCCGCAGATATAACCGCCACGATCATAAGCATAACATCAATAGGCGGGGCCGTGGGTTGCAGTCCGAACACGAATGTCAGAATTCCCAATCCAATACCTCCCATGACACCCAGTCCGATACCACCTAGACGCGCTCCGATGATGATTGCTGTTAAAACGAAAGCTAGTTGTAAAATCATCTCATCTATTTATTTAAAGTTTTATTTTTCAATCATTATCAAGTCTTACACGATATATCCTACGGTAATCACGAAATGAATGTTTCACTTTTCGCAAAATAAATGAAACTTGTTGTTATTAATTTAAAATCTGTATAAATGCGGATAACCGTTCATCTCCTCTTTATTTAAACTTTTATATGTAATACAAAATTTAAGCCAAAAGTGTTACTTTTGCTCTAAAATTTAACATTTATGCAAGATTTATACCTGTTTAATCCGGATAATGAAATTTCAATAGCCAATGGAACAAATGGTTACACGCCAAAGGCGAATATTTCCATTATGGCCGATGATCTGGCGTTTTTATCTGCATATTTGGCCGGAAAAGGGGATTATGTGTTGGTGACGAAGATGCCGGACTTCGACTTTATGAAAAGTCGAGAAGAAGTTTTTGGTCTGGATTGTAAACCGGTGATCTGGGAAAAAGCTCAATTACTTTCTTTTAACGAGATAAAGCCTTGGGGATGGAGTCCCCGGGTTCACAATTTATTGAAAGAGTTGAAAAGTCGTTGTAACGAGCAGTTCAGGGAGAGTGTCATGTCAACGTGGAGTGATAAACGGAGGGATTTATATAGCAGGCGAATGGCTGCCACTTGTTTGGCTGAGATGGTACGGGCTATTCCCTGTATAGGGGAGGATATTATTCCTCGTGAATGTAACACGTTGGCAGGAATCAGGTCGTTGTCGGAAAAGGAAGATATCGTGGTGAAAGCTCCTTGGTCCTCTTCCGGTAAAGGAATTCTTTTTATCCCGAAAGGACAGATGACGTGTAAAGAAGAGGAAGTTTTATCCGGTGTCTTGCGTAAACAAGGGTACGTGATGGTGGAAAAAAGATTGAATCGGGTGCTGGATTTTGCCATGGAGTTTGAAATGGACCGTTTATTTCACCTGAATTTTCTGGGGTATTCTGTTTTTCAAACAAGTCGGCGGGGAGAATACGAGGGGAATAGGGTGGCATCGAATTCTTGTTTGGAAGGGATGATTGCAAAATATACGGGAACGGGGTTCCTACATGAAATCCGTGAACAGTTGGAAAAGGTGGTGACGGCGGTGTTTCACGGGAAATACGTGGGATACTTGGGGGTGGATATGATGATATACGAGGACGAGTCGGGAGAATTTGGTGTGCAACCTTGTGTCGAGATAAATCTGCGTTATAACATGGGAATCGTTTCAATCGCTTTGCAGCGTTATTTACAAGAGAGTGTTGAGGGTGTTTTTAATATTCACTTTTCTCCCAAGCCGGGAGAAATCATGCAATCGGTAGAGAAGAATAGAGATATGTATCCCTTGCTGATGGAGGCGGGACAAATCGTGTCCGGATATATAAATTTAACACCGGTATCTCGTGAATCACGCTTTGTGGCCGAATTGTATATAGGTAATAAATAAAAAGTTTGTAAACTTTATGAACTTTTATAGGGAAAATAAAGAAAATTTTATTCTCTTTGTTGTTGATAAAAAGGGTCAGGCACTAAATTTATAGATAAGCATATGCATACGAAAATGAAAGGTGAAGGTATCAAGGGGCTTTTTATTGAGCAAATTGTTCCGGTCATGGAAAGGCATGGCTATCATTTCATGAAGGCTAAGAATGTATTTGTTTATGAAGATCGTGAATGGAAGAACGAGTGTATTCTTCGATTCACGAATTGGGAGAATGATCAGTTGTCTTTGCGCACGGAGTACTTTGTAACTTGTAAGAAAGTCAGCCAATTATATAAGGAGGCTATATCGGAAAAGGATTGTATGCCTATTTGTGGCGTGTTGGATGTCGGGTGGGCTTACAAGTATTTGGGAATACCTTTGGATGATAAGCCTTGGTTTCAGATGAAAATAGCAAAACTTCATTCACTTGTGCAGAAATGGATCGTGGAATTCGAGAGCGTGGGACTTTCTTTTTTCAAGGAAATGAACGATTATGAGAAGGTTGAGAAAGCCTTGGATATTTTTAATGTTTCCGGTTGGGCTCCTTTGGCCGTGTGGACCGGGGAACGTATTTTGCATGGAATCTGTTTATATTATTTGAATACATACGACAAGCGGGGAACGCTGGGGTTGTTCGATTTGTACCGGGGGAAAATCAATGAAATGGAATATTCCCCGATCCGGGAACAGTTTGAGCGTTTAGAACGATATATGAAATGTTTGCCCGACAGGCAGCCAATACCCAGAAGAAATGAAGATAAGGAAAGCCAATCTAAATGATGTTAATCTATTGATTGCTCTCCGGTTGGATTTTTTCCGGATGAACGGGGCGAATCTTACGGTGGAGGAACAAATAGCTATCGTTGCACAGATGCGGAAGTATTTCCAAAAGCATATCCCTTTGGGTGATTTTATCGCCTGTTTGGCCGAGGAAAATGGGCAGGTGGCGAGTGCTGCATACGTGGTTATCGAGGAGAGACCGGCAAATGGTTCCTTTATAACGGGGATTGTAGGGAATTTAATAAACGTGCTGACTTATCCCGAGTATCGTCATGCCGGGCTTGCGACTCGGGTGATTGGGGCGTTGATCGAGGAATGTCGTCAATTAGGAGTTTCCGCGATAGATTTGAACGCGACTGAAATGGGACGCGGGGTGTACGAACGATTGGGATTTAAGGTGATGCGTGATGTTGCGATGAGATTGAAGTTGTGAGTTGAACTTGTTGTGGGTGAAATGTTTAATAATTCATGTTATGAAAAAATGGAATAACATTATTTTTTTAGTTTTATCCATGCTTGTCGTGGGATGTAGTGACAATGATGAGAATCCGGTTGGTTTCTATACATCATCCGGTGGAGATCGTATCGAGGGTTTTTCGGCTTCCGTGGGAGAGAGTTGGTTGAGAGCAGGTGGTGGTAGCGGTGTTTACAAGGTTTCTTCGAGTGACGAGAGTATTGTGAAGGCTGAATTATCTCAGGAGGTTATCACGTTGAAGGCTTATAAGGTTGGGCAGGCAGAAATCACGATCGTGGATAGCCGGGAAGAGTCTGCCACAATTGAGATTACAGTGTGTCCTCTAATCAGAACGATCGAGGTGATGGAAACTCGTGCCTTTATCCGTTATTCTGATGGTAGAGATACATCGGATGTTGAAGAGAAGGTAAAGAAAGAAATTATCGAGAACATGGATATTGCCAAAGGGTGGCAGTTTAAGATGGTGTACGATCATTGGAATGGAACGTATGAAAGAGAGGGAAAGGTAACTGTTTATCAGGATGCGTCTCAAGAGGAGGGGATCGAAGGTACTTATTCGATGGGAAACGTGGAAAACAAAATTGCCTACACGTTTAAGTATGGGGATCGGGAGCATATCCTTCAGTTTCCTGAGATTTTGGAATCCGGTATAGCGAGAGATACGGGGCCCCAGCAAATGACTTGGATTGAGAATTATTCAGCAGAATATAAAGAAAAATATCCGGATGCGAATTTTAAGGAAGTCGTGTGTATTTTGCGGGTTTCGATATGGCGAAGATAGTTTTCAAGAGTAAGGATATTTGAAATTCCGGCATTATAGATGACGATTCAATTGATGTGTTAACGAGGGGAAAATATATCTTAATACTTTCGATATTATAGCTGATTTTTAATATATTTGTTGAATAATTTAGAGTTGTGTTGATGACATTGCTATATGAAGTCGTTATTCAGAGTCGTATATTTTCGAAAGTTTCTTAACGTGGTACTTTTGCCTAGGTTTACTATGGTTTGCAAAAGGGAAAGTAGGGGAATATTAGCTATTTCAATGTATGGCGGAAACGTGCTTTGTGACAAGGATGGAAGGAATCTGTGTGTGAAATTAATTCATGATAAGAATAATAATAGTGAGATAATATTGGGAGCGAGAGCTTTTAGGTATAATATAGAATAAAAATAAGTGATATGAGAAATCGGACGATAAGTATTGTCTGTATGCTGTTATGTTTGTTGGGAATAAGCCGGGTTTCGTTTGCCCAACAGGAAGATAATTTGTTACGGCGGGAGTATCAGGTGGCGATGGAGGAACACGTGCAAAATATGATTGCAGCATTATCCATGTACAGTTCGGATATTTATTACGAGAACGAGAACGTGTTGAGGACAAGGCGGGTGAAGTTGATCCGGGTGTTCTTCCGGTCAGAGCAAGCCAAAATGTACGATTTCTTGAAGATCGGGGTGGAAACGCAGGATAATTATCTGGATGTAATGGAGTTTCTAAGGACAATTCCGGTGGTGTTGCCCCGGGTGACGTTTAACATGAGCGTGGAGGAGATTTCCCCGTATGTGCGTTTGGCGAGTGGGGAGTTTAAACTACCGGTAAAGGTTGCCATCACGTTTGTTGACTTGAACACGAATCAAGAGAGAACAATGCCGTCAAGGGTGTATAACGTGTACTACTGGCAGTCAGAAAATGGTAATTTTGCCGTATCCTCGATGGATTTGTTGCGGGAACAGCAACAGACGGTGGTCAGGAACGAGGGCAATGCAAGCGAGTGGATAGCGCAAGGAGATAAATATTACAATGCCAAGAATTACACTTCGGCTTTGACCTATTATAAGCAGGCTGCGGAAGCCGGGAATGCTAGGGCGGCGACAATGGTCGGATGGATATACAAAAAAGGACTTGGGGTGACGGAGAATGCGGTAGAGGCGGTGAAATGGTATCGAATGGCAGCAAATGGCGGTAACGCTTCCGGGCAGGTGAATCTGGGTGATGCGTATTATACGGGAGAAGGAGTGACGAAGGATTATAACGAGGCATTCAAATGGTTCATGCAGGCAGCCCAGCAAGGGAATAGTACCGGGCAGAGTTGGCTTGCTATCATGTACCGGTATGGTTTTGGTGTGACGAAGGATGAAACCGAGGCCGTTAAATGGTATCGAAAAGCTGCGGATCAGGGAAGTGATTTTGGCCAGTATTATTTGGCAGAAATGTATGAAAACGGATACGGGGTTGAAAAAAATATGATGGAGGCTAGGAGATGGTATCAGAAAGCGGCTGATCAAGGGTATCAAAAAGCCAAAGATAAGTTGGCCAGTCTGGAGGTTGGTGTATCGGCTTCTGCCAGTGAAATTGGAGATTGGAAGAGCAAGGCTTACAAGTATTATAATGATAAACAGTATCGAGAGGCGATGACGTGGTTCCGAAAAGCTGCCGACGCTGGTGATGCGGGTGCGCAGTACTTCATGGGGGTGATGTATTTTTGTGGGTTGGATGTTACGAAGGATCATAAGGAAGCCGTGAAATGGTATAAACAGTCGGCTCTTGGTGGTGATATGCACGGGCAATATTCTTTCGGTGAGATGCGTGAGAATGGTTGGGGAATAGAGAAAAATATGGCGGAGGCCAAAACGTGGTATCAGAAATCGGCTGATCAAGGATATGATCGGGCTATTGAGAAACTAAAGGAGTTGTCGGGGACGGCTACAAGTTCTACTTCCGGCAAGACGTACAAGGAATACGAGAAAATGGCGGATGAGTATTACGATAAAAAGAATTACACGGAGGCATTGAAATATTATAAATTGTCAGCTTCAGGTAACGATGGGGGGGTACTCAATCGTTTGGGGTATATGTATTCGGCGGGCGTGGGTGTTGACGTGGATGTTACGGAGGCGGTGAAATGGTTCCGCAAGTCGGCAGAGCAGGGGTATATGATCGGGCAATATAATATGGGATTGATGTACGAGCTGGGAAGGGGTATTGGGAAGGACGTGAATGAGGCGATCCGTTGGTATCGTAAGGCTGCGGATCAAGGGTATCAAAATGCTAAGGATAAGCTGGCAACCCTGTCAGACACGGGAACAATTTTATCCAAGACGGAGATTAAATATTACGTGGATAAGGCGGATAAATATTACAAAGAGAAGAACTTTCAAGAAGCACTGAAGAATTACTTGATAGCCGCAAATGCCGGGGATGATTACGCTCAAAACTGGGTGGGATGGATGTATAAGAATGCAGAAGGGGTGGAGCAAAATTATATGGAAGCATACAAGTGGAATATGAAATCAGCCGAGAATGGAAATGGTTATGCCATGAATAGCTTGGGAATTATGTGTGAGAACGGGCAGGGGGTGGAGGTAAATCTTCCGAAAGCGGTGGAATGGTATCGGAAAGCTGCAAATGTCGGGAATTCGAATGGAGAGTATAATTTGGGGCGTATGTATCAAGATGGACGGGGAGTAACGAAGAATATTATTTTGGCGAAACAGTGGTTTGAAAAAGCGGCGGCACAGAATAATAGTGATGCGCAGAATAGTTTGGGAATTATCTATTATGATGGCGATGGTATTGCCAAGGATTACGCTAAAGCTATGGAGTGGTATCGGAAAGCGGCGGATCAAGGTAATATGTACGGGGAGTTTAACATTGGCTTGCTATATGAATTCGGTTACGGGGTGACCAAGAATCTGGATGAAGCTGCCAAGTGGTATCGTCGGGCGGCGAATAGGGGGATGGAACGGGCGAAGACCAAATTACAGGAGTTGGGACGATAAGTATTGAATAAAAAATTAGAATATATGGCTAGATTGAAGTGGGAATACAAGGATAAGGTGATTCGATTTTCAGCAAGTCACGAGGGGCAGGAGAGTGAATTTTATATTGATCCCCGGTTGGTAACTTATTTGACCGAAGGAAAGAAAATCTATGATTTCCAAGTGTATGTTCAGAAGGGACAGACGGACCCTTATGTGTTTGTCGGAAAATTCACTGATATGACCGTGGAGGAAGGCGTTCCGGAAGGATATGAATTTACCGAATCGGACCAGATAACAGATCATTGCTTTTGTATCTGTCGGGCGTTGAATTTACCGGACCCTTGGTTAAGTGGAGACGGGTGGCGTAGTGAACCTTGCTATTTTGTTGCTAGGAAATTGAACGTGGAGGTTCCTCCTGTTCCCCCGGTACCACCCGTGCCTCCGAAGAATGAGGATGTTCCCCCGGTGAAAGATAACAAGCCAGAGCCTCCCAAGGCACCTGTGGAGGAGCCGAAAAAAGAGCAGGATGAAAAGTCCGAACCGCCCAAGGAACCGGAGGTAAAACCGGAAGAAAAAGATATGGTGATATGCAAACGTTGTCAGACGAGACAGCGTATCACGAATCAGTATTGTAAACATTGCGGGGAGTCGTTCGTTCCCTTGGAGCGTTGTGGAAAATGTGGACGAGAAGTGCCGAAAAATGCTATTTATTGTCCATTTTGCGGTAAAAAGCGATAATAATGATATAAAATATAAAGTTCATGATAACACTTATTCCAAATTCCGGTGTACAGTTTATCACGAAGGAAGTGAATCTTTCTGATGATAAATTGAATAAGTTCAGACCTTTTGAGTATTACGAGGAGAAAGATGAAGAGGAGGAGGACGAAGATGTTTTTCTGTTCAAACTTCCCTACTATTTATCAAGGATTTCCAGTTATATAGAGAAGGCTCCAAGCGAGTCGGGAAATACGGTTATCAATGCCGAGGCTATCAACGTAGAGACGTGGGAGGTCATGGACGAGGAGAAGATTCTGGATCGGGTGATTCACCGTATTCCGGAAGAAGAGATTATTTCTATCCCGGCCCGGAAGGCATTGGAATGCTTTGAGAATAAGTGGTTACCTGTTCCGTATTTATTAAAGACGGCTGCCGGAGATAAATTTCATGACGGGCCGACAGCTTGGGCTCGGATGTGGTTCACGAAGATCGGAACGCTGGATCATGGAAAGACGGGGGCCACGCATCACGTGGTGTTTGCTTTTGACACGACGGAAGCGG
This sequence comes from Butyricimonas sp. BSD2780061689_150309_C8, assembly GCF_015560935.1. Taxonomy (NCBI): domain Bacteria; kingdom Pseudomonadati; phylum Bacteroidota; class Bacteroidia; order Bacteroidales; family Odoribacteraceae; genus Butyricimonas; species Butyricimonas sp. BSD2780061689_150309_C8. The sequence goes on along the minus strand of NZ_JADMSV010000019.1, from coordinate 33,266 downwards.
AGAGGCAACATCGCTTCATGAGTTTGAAAGCACAGAATGCCCGTACAAACCAGTTTTTTGCAGTCCCTAGGGCTGAAAGTGATTTGTACCAGTATTGGTATGGAAATGAGTGGATTGACAATTGGTTACGGCAAATTGTCCCCTTGTCCGGTTCCGAGCGGGAAAAGGTGTTCACGCATGTGGGATATTATTTCCAACTGTTGAAAGTACTGTTGGGGTCAAATGTATTTGAAGAAATAGAGATTCCCGGACAAAAGGGAACGCAGGATATAGATGTAGATTTAGTGTTGGATATTGGAAATTCCCGAACTTGTGGGGTGATCTTTGAAACAGACCACGAGACTCCTTTCCAGTTCACGAATGCGGTACCTGTGGCAATACGGGATTTGGGTCAACCGAATCGGTTGTATCGGGAACCCTTTGAAATGCGGGTCGCTTTTCACGAGCAAGTGTTCGGTAACCGGATAGCCCGTATGGAGGCCGGGGACCAGAATATATTTAATTGGCCCAGCTTGGTTCGGGTGGGCAAAGAAGCGTTGCGTTATTCCGTGATCTTCGGGCAGAAATCCAATTCCTACATGTCAAGTCCGAAACGTTACTTGTGGGATTCCCGGAAACGTCCGGTGAGCTGGATGGTCGTTCCGGCCAATAAAGAGGCGGATTCGGCATCGGCCTTATTTGGTGTGGCTCATCATTTGACGGCAGACGGCGTGTTGTTGGAACGTGCTAGAGAAGATTTGGAGAAAAAGGGAGAAGGGCTGTTGCCTATCGCAGCGATGGAGGCGAACTATTCGAAAAGTTCGTTGATGACTTTCGCCATGTTCGAGATTTTATTACAGACACTTTCTTATATAAATAGTCATGAGTTTCGAGGAAATTCCCGCTTGAAACCGATGTACAAAGATTTTGCCCGGAAGTTAAAACGGGTTGTATTCACTTGTCCCACGGCCATGTTGGAGGAGGAGAAGAAAATATTGCGGGAACATGCTGAAGATGCCGTTCGTCTGTTAAAAGATTATTTCCCGTCTTCATTGGTTGACGAGGTAGAGATTATCCCGTCGGCAAAAGATATTGGCGTGGATAAGACTAAACGTAAAAATTGGGGATATGATGAGGCTACTTGTAATCAGTTGGCTTTCGTGTATGGCGAGATCATGCACCGTTTCCGAGGAGACGCAGGCCTCTTCTTCAAGTATTCACAGGTTTGGCAGGATTATCTGAAAGAGAAGAATGCGGTACGGATTGCCAGTATTGATATTGGTGGTGGTACTACGGACGTGATGGTTTGCGAGTATTCCAGGGACCCGGATGCGCATATTGTGGTGCTTTCTCCCGATCCGCTTTTCTGGGAAGGGTTTAACTTGGCAGGAGATGACATCGTGAAGAGTATTGTGGAAAGGGTGGTGCTGCCCCCGATTGCAGAATATGCCCGGGAACAGGGATGCACGTCCACTTTCGAATGTATGAATTTTCTGTTCGGTCCTCACTTGGGCACGCAAAACGGGACAATGCAACAATTACAGTTGATGTTCTCCACGCAGGTGGCTTACCCGATAGCCTTGGGTATTCTGGATCACGTGCGGGAAAACAGGAATGCTTGTTTCTACACCTTCAATGATTTCTACACGGACAATAAGCATGCAAATCCGGTGAATCAAGTGATTCAATACGTGAATGACGAGTTTAGAAATCATGGGGCTACTTCATTTAACTTATTGAATGTAAAGTGGAATATTGATAATCGTTTTATAAATCAGGTGATCGGGCAGGTAATTGAAAAGTTATTAGGGGATGTGTGTAAGAAGTTGAAAGCATACGAATGTGATTACGTGTTGCTTTCCGGTTGCCCGACGACCTTACCGGTTGTGAAAGACCTATTTTACAAGTACTTGCCTGTACCGCCGGAACGGGTTATCCCCATGGGTAACTATCGAATTGGAGAATGGTATCCGTTCTCTAATAATGCCGGGCAGATTAAAGACCCGAAGACTTGCGTGGCCGTGGGGGCGGCAATCGCTTTAATGAGTGGGGAGTTGATGCGCTTGGATAATTTCCGGCTGGACATCGGTAAGTTAAAAGAGAAATTCGAGTCAACGGCTAAATACATCGGTATTTATGACAAGATAAAGTCTCACTTGGCATCTATTTGCTTTGATGAGAACGAAAATAGTAAACAATTACGTTTCGATGGTCCCATGTTGCTCGGGTTTAAGCAATTCGAGGCGACGGAGTGGGTTGCCTCTCCCATGTATTTACTGGATTTTGCATCGTCGGAAAAGGCCCAGATGATTAAGGATAAGTTACCTTTATCCGTGAATATCGAGCGTTCGGAACGGAATCGGGAAGCGTTAAAGATCCGGGGGACTATTTACGATCGGGACGGGCATGCCGTATCACCGGAGTATCTGATTTTGCGGTTACAGACCTTGGCAGATGAGCAGGGGTATTGGTTGGATTCAGGGATCTTCTCGATTAACGATAACGTGGACGGCTTATGAATGTGACAAGAGAAAAATCCGCTTTGTTGTCCTGGGATATGCGGGGGGACGATGCCGAGCGTCTGGCAGCTTGGTTAACGACGTTTCTGGGGGAGGACGTATTCCGACGTCTGGAAGAGAATGAAAACTTGCACGTGTCCATGTTGGAGGAAAAGAAAGATGTCACGGGTTGGTTAACAGCAGGTTTAAAAACAATTCTGAAGTCGGAGGACTTGGAGTTGTTGGTGCAACGTGTGGAACAGGAAATACAAGAATTGCAGAAAAGATTGATCGTTGCCGAGGAAATTCAGGTTTCTAATCAGGATATAACGGCTGATTGTGAACGACAGAAAAGGGAGATAGAGGCTTTGGAGGTGAAGTTGGAGCCTTTGCAAAGAGAGGTGAACAGCTTGAAAAAGAAAGTGGCTGCATCCGTGGGAATTGATGTTATGGTGGATGCCGTTTTTTCCGGAGAAGCCGTGGAGATTCAGACCATAAATCAGCTGTTGAAAGAGGATATAAAGAATCCTTCCGAGGCATTGTCTGCCTTTTGCGTGGCGCTGGCAAAGACTTGGGGAATTTTAGTGCGAGCTTTGCAGAAAGAGGGTGAGGAGGAAGAGAAAATGGAAATTCTGCATGCCGCCTTGACTCGTGTGTTAGAGGCCTTGACGGGACTTTATATTCCCCAGCGGCGAGCCGTGTTGGAGCAGTTGGCTAAATTGTGTAATTCGAGGGTTTCGGATTACCTGTTTATTTCACCGGAAGAGAGTAAAGAAATTGATTTAAGGATTCACAACGCCGCGTCTATCGGGGGGAACCAGATACTGGAAGGGCGAACGTTTGCCGTGGTAAACCGTTCTTCCTACCAGACAGTGAAATACGCGGAAATCGAGGTTTGTTAACAATATAGAAAGATATAGAATATGAAAGATATAGTTGCTAAATGCCAGATCGTTGGACGAGGAATAAGTTCTGCCCTCCGGTGGATGGAAGAGTTCGCATCCGAAGAAAAGCAGCGAGCCTCCCTTGCTAAACTGAAAAAGTTAAACCGGGAGATTAAGAAGTTGGAACGGGCAACACATTTAAAGCCGGCCGTGGCTTTGTTCGGTCCCAGTCAGGCGGGTAAGTCTTTTATGGTGGGGCTGTTGGCAAAGAGTTCCAGCGATGAAGTGATGTACGTGGCGGACGATACGACCGGGAAAATGTATGATTTTACAGATCAGATCAATCCTCCCGGAGGAAAAGAATCTACCGGATTGGTTACTCGATTCACCGTAGAGCGACATGCGGGACAACCGGCAGATAAGCCGATTATGGTGAAATTGTTCAGCCAGGTGGATTTGGTGAAGATTATCGCCGTGGGATTTCATAAAAATATTATAGAACCCGCGACTTGCCCGAGAGAGCAATTGCTGGGAGAGGTGGAAAAGGTGTTGGCTGATTTGAGGGGAGAGATGCGGGAGACACCTTATCCGGAGATTGACGAGGATCAGATCATGGGTATCAAGGAATATTTATCCATGAAGTTAGGAGATAAATATATCATTCGTACGTTGGACGAGATGTCTTTCTGGGAAAGGGCAGCCGAGATATTGCCATACGTGTCTTGGGACAAACGGTATGAATTGTTGCAGTTCGTGTGGGGTAAACATGACTTCTTCAATGATTTGTTTATTTTGTTGAGCCGGGGATTGAGTACGTTGAATTTTGCCAATATGGCTTATGTTGGTTTTGACGCTTTGGTTCCGAGAGAAGTTTCTATCATCGACGTGAGTCGTTATTCCGAGATCAAGGAGAGTGAAGAGGAATGGTGCCGGAAAAATGCCCGGACGGGAGTGCGAACCAAATCACTGGAAGTTTCTGCCGGTGGTAAGTTGGCGAATATAGATCGGACGATATTGAGCGCACTTATTTCCGAATTGGTGCTGACATTACCCACGAACGTGTTGGAAGATCATAGTCGTGATTTTCTGAAGAATGCAGATATATTGGATTTCCCGGGAGAACGCTCGGCTGATATGTTCAAAGAGAGAGATTTCGTCGTGAAGGGATTTGAGGATCAGTTGAAAGTGTTTTTGCGGGGGCGGGTATCTTACCTGTTTGATTATTATAGTTTAAACTTTGGTATCAGTTCCTTGTGCTTGGTTCTGGGAGATGGTAATCACGAGGTGGCACAGTTGCCGCATTTGATTCTGGAGTGGATTCATGGAATACATGGGGAAAGTCCGGAGGCTCGTGCTCGTAAAGAGAGCGATACGAAAATGCTGACCGGACAGGATTACGCGAATCCGTTGTTTGTTATCCTTTCTAAGTTCAACACGGCATTTGATAAGGGAAATGCCATGAAAAAAGAGGGGTATTACAGTATATGGAATGGCCGTTTTGATGATAATTTCAGTCAGGCCTACACGAAGCAGATGACAGACGTGTGGACCAAAAAATGGACGGATAAGGATTCATTCAAGAATGTTTTCATTTTGAGAAACCCGATGTTCTCTAAAGCTTATTTTAAGAACCGGGGAGGGGAAACCCACGTGTGGGAAGAGGGATTAAAGGATGAGTTTGAAGTTATGATGAGCTATATGAGGGAGTCCTTCGTGACCGACGAGAATGTACGTTCTTTGGTGGATAAGCCGGAGGCTTGTTGGGATGATATGATTCAGCCGAATCATAGTGGTATTGATTATATGATGCCCTACTTGACCCCGATAACAGATCCCCGTATCAAGAAAAAACAAATAGAGGATGCCGTGGAACAGGTACGTAAGATCGTGCTGAATGAATTGGAACAGTATTACGTGGGGGGAAATATTGAAGTGGAGTTGAGTAAGGCGAAAAAGAATGCTTTACAGACTAACCTACTGATTGGCAAGATGATCTCCGAGCAACGAACAGGGAAATTTATTACCGCTTTGTCTTGTCCGGATTATGTGGCGAGAAGAGTGTACCAAGAGTTCGTGAACGGGCAGTTCGCGGTGCAGAAAGAGGTGAGTCAAGTAAACGTGTCGGATAACCAAGTATTGGTAGATTTACTGGATAGCTACGGTATTCAAGTTGTCCCCGGGAAAACCCGTTACGAGGAAATTATTTCACAGTTAAAGACGGTTACGGATATTGATGATGAAAAGATGTTGCTGGAGGTGATCGGAGAGGCTGGCATTGATGAGGCTGATTTACATGCTTTGGCTTTCTACGATCGGACAAAAGAGAATGATCCGGTGTACCAGTTTGTAAATCGTCTGGTAGGGGAGTGGTTGAGGCATATAGACAGTATGGACAGTTCTCGTTTGAAGGAGGAGTTTTGTATTGTGAACCCGGTGGCCTTTGTACAGGTTGTGGGGGTGCTGAAAGATAATTATGAACGGGTAGGGTTGAAAGAGCGTTTAGTGGATGCTCTTCGGAGCCAAGTGGAGAGTTATGATGTATCTCGGAATCAGAATTTCGAGTTGGTAACTCGTATCGCCTCTTCCGTTATAAATCAATTCGTGTTCTCTTTGGGATGGATATGGGTTCCTGTATCAGAACGTCCGGTTCAGAAATCATCCGGTACACCGATATTTACTCCGGGGGAGGAAGGAATGGATATTGCCCAGAGCTGGCGAACCGGTTTGGTGGAATCGTTCGTGGCCAATGTTTACTTCAAGAGTAAAGTAGATAATAAATCGAATTTGAAGTCGATGTCTAAACTAGGTGAGATTATTCATTCGATACAGGAAAATTAAGGGTATGAAAAGTCGTGAGTTGTTTAAGATAAAATTAGAGAATTATCGTCCTCTACTGTGGTATGGTGATACGGTTTTCGGCCGATACGCATCGATTAAGAATTTATTAGGTTCTCAATTCGGGCGAGAGTTTGCAAACGTGCTGGCAGAACCTTCCGTGATGGATGGTGAAAATGGAGTTCGATACGGGGTTTGGTATGCCGAGAACGTGGAGGAATACCGATCTTTTGATAAACTCGGGCCGGAGGAACAAGAGCAGGCTGCCAATCAACTCTCTGGGATTTTGGAAAAAGTGACAGCATTCGCGGATCAGTTATTGCAAAGCGGGGAGACTTCCCACAAGCAGATGGGTGAGATTCTGCATCTGGCATTCCGGGTCCCGGGATATGAATCTATTTATTGGGGTAACGGGCAAGTGATCTTGGTTTTATGGGGATTTGTTTCTGATGAGTTAAGCAAGAAAAGTTTTAGCTTGCGGGATGCATTGAGTCGATTCCGCCCCCAAGTGACACCCCCGGAACCTCCGACAAAGGTGACGCCTCCGCCTGTGCCGGAAACCGGAACTACTGGTATCACGGGAGACGTGAAAGAACCTGCTATTACTCCACCGCCTATTCCTGAAAAGAATAAGGAGATAAACAAAAACGTGGAGGAACATGAAAAGGATGTAAAGATAACGGATGAAACAACCACGGTTACGAAGGATGTAAAAGTAAAAAAAGCGTCTCGCTGGAGACTTTGGTGGGGAAAATGGTGGAAACGTTTATTGTGGATTTTACTAGCCTTATTACTCCTGTTATTATTGTTTTTCCTGTTGAATAACTCTCGTTGCGGAGGTTCAACAGGCCGGGATGAGACCACTCATATTTTAACGAATCCGGTACCGGGACGTGACCAAGATCGTTCGGGCGACCGAGATCGGCAGAATCCGGTGCCGCCTGTCCGAAGGGAACAGATTCCGGAGACGCCCCTCCCTATTAATAGAGACGATGTACGTCCCATGCCGGGAGATACATTGCAGCGTCCTATTGTGGGTAATCGCCTGAATGTTATTATTAACCGGGACAATACGATAGAAGAGTTTCTGGAAGATTTCAATGCAAGGTATGCGGATCAAGCTCAAGTCGTGTATTGCGATACGCTGGCTAACTTGTTGCAAGTACAATTTGCCACGGATGACATTGTTGTCTGGAAAGAAAGACTGCAAAAGTTGACGGGAGTCCGGATGGTTTTCACGGAAGGCGTCTTTGGTGCGGAAATGATACCGGATGAGCCGGGTTTTAAGGATGCGGATGAGTCTTATTATTTTAAACTCATCCGGGCTTTTCAGGGATGGGATGTGACGATGGGAAGGGAGGATGTTGTTGTTGCGGTCATTGACAACGCTTTCGATTTGGAACACGAAGAGTTGAAAGGTCAATGTGTCAATCCTTGGAATATCATGACTAATTCGCCGGATGTGAACACGTATGGGGGAACGCAGCGTCATGGGACCCACGTGGCCTCGTTGGTTGTTGGAGCCATAAATGGAGTGGGGGTTTCCGGAATAGCCCCGGGATGTAAAGTGATGCCGATACAGGTGGGTGTTGAGGACGGGAGTATGCCGACGTCTGCCATCATCAAAGGTTTCCTGTACGCTTTAAAACAAGGGGTACAAGTTATAAGTATTTCCATCGGGAGTAATCCTCAGGAAGGAACGGATCAGCTGCCGTGGGATGTACAGGAACAGATCGGGCAAACTACTTTCGTTGAAGAAGGAATGTTCTGGAATGAATTATATGTCTATGCAGAGGAATGTGGCGTGTTGGTGGTGGAATGTGCGGGAAATGAAAACATATTGACCGTCGTTGACCCGATGAAACGTTCCGATAAAGTTTTATATGTAGGAGCTGTCGGAGTGAATGCCGAGCCAGCTTGGTTCTCGAATTTTGGGAAATATGTATCCATTTGCGCCCCCGGTATGAGTATCTATAATGCCATCCCGGATAATAAGTATGATTTTTTACAAGGAACGAGTATGTCAACTCCTATTGTTGCCGGAGCGGCAGCTTTGCTGTTTTCACTTGGGGATGATGTCAAGTTTACGGACGTTAAGGAGGCTTTAGTGAAGACAGCCATACCTTTGCCGGGGAACGGGGTACGTAAGCAAATCGGAAACTTGTTGCAAGTAGATAAAGCGATGGCCTATCTTCAGAAGAATAATCCTTTGCTTGCGGATCCATGTACTCGTAAAATAGACAGTTTAGAACGGGAAATCGAGCGTTTGAAAAAACAATTAAATCAACACTGATGCTACTACTGAGGACAACCGGATTGGAGCATGTTGTTCCTATTGTCAGGGACAATCTGGAATTGATTGCTTTATACCGTCAAATAAAGAGTAACCTGGGAAGAAATGAGGAATATCGTATTTTCGCGGAACCTAGTATTGACCGTTTCAAGAAACAAATTAGCTGGTACACGGAATACGAGGAAGAATTTTCTCCTTTGCGGGCTGTTTTTGCGTCCTGTTCTTTGCAAGTTCAGGACGAAATAAAATCCGCTCTAAAAGAGAAGATTGATACCGTGTTGGCCCATTTTAATCCGGACAATGGGGTGAAGAATCCCGATTACGTGGCATTTTATCAATTACTGTTGCAATGTATCGAGATCCCCTCACTGGAAGATTGCGTATACATGAGTCGCTTGGCGGACGGTACGTTACATTTCGTGCTAACGGAATGGGGGTTCTTGAGCAACACGTCAAATGCAGAAATGGGGATTATCCAGAAGATAAGACCCTTGAGAAATGTCATGATCGATTGCATTTATACGGATGGAACTCCGGCAAGCCAAGTTTTACTGCATTTCAAGCAAGGAGAACGTACTTGGAAAGCGATGACTGACGGGAATGGAAAATGTAATTTTTCTTTGCCTGTCGGGACTTCTTTCGAGGCTTATGACGTGCGGGAAGAAGGGAAACAACGTTTCTTGAAAGGGTTTAACGTGTTGGATCACGCGAAATACCAGTTGGTTTTGGAGGCAGAGGATAAGCCAATGCCACCTCCGGTACCCCCGGTTCCGCCCAAACAAGGAACCCCGCCTCCGGTACCCCCGTTGGGTGTGAAACAACCAGCAGAGGCCCCGCTTCCGCATAACCGGAAGACGGTGCATGTAATGAATCATTTGAACGAGGTGTTGACAGGAGTTCCCGTGCATGTTTGGGGGGAAGGGTTCAATCTCCGGACAACAACGGATGAGAATGGGAATTTCTATCTGCATGATGTCTGGGGAACTAAAAAAGTGAAAATGAAGATCGGTGATGCTCCCGGGAAATTAAAGATCGTGCCGGATGCAGACTATTATCAAATGACAGTTTATCCCAAGAAAAAGAGACCTTGGTGGCTTTGGTTGTTGGGTATATTGTTATTACTTCTGTTATTATGGCTGTTGCGGGATTGCAGTTGTTCGTGTCAGCGACCGACAGGTGTCCCTGTTTTACCGGATTCTACTGTTACGCACCGGGAGACTGTTCCGGCTCCACCGGATTCATTGGCGGAACCTCCCCGAGATACCGTGTTGCGAGGTGAAAGAGGTTCTCTGAGAATAAATTTGCAGTGGGGTAGCACGGATGATTTGGATTTGCTCGTGATTAATCCCTGTTCGGATACGATCTATTACAAGCGTAAACGACAGGTTTGTGGCGGTTGTACAGGAACTTTGGATGTAGATGCAAATGCAAAACCGGAAATGGCTATCGCGAATCCTCAGGAAAATATATTCTTTGACGAATTGCCCCGGGGAGAAATTCAAGTAGGGGTGCAGATGTATAATAAACGGGTATCGAACACTTGTCCGTTTAGAATAACAATTCAAGCTCATAATTTTGAGCAAGTGATAGATACTGTACTTGTTTTTGATAGATTAAGGGAAAATATGATTATTTTTACCAAGAAATTTGATTGATGTATATAGATAAATGTGTAGTGTTATGAAATGTTCTCGATGTGGTCATGATAATGATTCTGATGCGTTATATTGCGTGGAATGCGGTTTGGTGTTGAATGGAGCCCACTCGTGCAAGGCTTGTCATAATTGGTTGAATCCGGGATATAAATATTGCATCTATTGTGGGAAGAAACAAGGGGCTAACGTGGCAAAAATAGCCGGAATATCTACCTTAGTCGTTGTTCTGTTGGCGGTGGCTTTTGCCGTGTGGTATTTCTATCCTGTTAATACCCAGGAAACTCCCGTTGCCAATAATGACCAGATCATAGAGCTTATCCAGAAAAACTTAGGCGAGGTGTCTGCCGGACATGTAGATTTATCGCAACCACCCGCCCAGTTGAACACGGTTTTAAGTGACTTTGCCGCACCTGATTCCGTCTGCGTGGAGGATCGGTTTATCGGTCAGCGTTCTACTCCCAAGGAGTTTTTGAATCATTTATGGTTAACGGGAGAAGTATATCAGGTCATTTCCGTGACCAAGAATGATGCGAAGAAAATAACCGAATTAGTGGTAACAAAATGATATAACTATGATAAAGAGAGTTTTACTATTCACGTGCGTCTGTACGCTGGCCGTTTTGAGTACTTCTGCCCAGACTTTCAGGAATAAGTTATTCCCATCGAACGAGATTAGTGGTGAGGAATTTAAAAAGCAGGCCATAAACAAGATACAATCATTACAGAATTATCTGGAAGTCTTGGTAAAGAACGATCAGAATACTTCTAAAACAGCCAAGAACGCGGCAGTCGAAAATGCCGTACGTCTATTTTCAGATGAAAACCGTATCGTAGAGGTAAATTCAACATCCCGACCCAAGCCCCGGAAACTAAAAGTTCGTCAGTATTTGGTGAAACTTGCTTTCTTGTCCGAGAAAGTGTACGATAAAGTGACGATCCGTTTTTATGATGTCTTTTTCATTTCTAATTTCAAGAAACGTCCGGATGGGAAGTACGAGGCTGTGGTTTCCATGAGTCAAAAGTTTACGGGAGAAGGTGATCGTCCCTATTCCGATGTGGTGCAAAAGAACATACAGATCATACTTGTTCCTATTCAAAAGCCGGAAGGCACGTATTACGAAGTAAAACTGGGGGATATTTCGATCACGGATAATAATATATAATACCTTGAAAATACTGAATTTATATAAATACATCCTTCTCGTTATTTGTGGTTTACAGAGCGTTACTCTGGCGGCTCAAGGTTTTGACGATGATAGGGCGATAAATAACGTGTTGACGATGCGTGTTAAAATGCTGGACGAGTTTTTCCAGCGTTTTAACGGAAAATACACGGTACATGCATTTCAGCAGGAGAATTTAGATTCCGTTTTGTTGGAAAAGATGGCTACGGTAATGAAGGATCGGGAAATGATGATTCAGTTTCTGGTAAATCAACGAAACGAGAAATTGGTGGAAAGTCCGGTTGTAAAAGAATTCGTGAAACAGGTTGTGAAGGATTCCACCTTGTTGTCTTTTTATGATCCGGATTGGTATGCCGTGATTACCTGCAAAATCAAGATAAAGGGGAAGGAAGAACGCGTGAATTTGACGTTAAAAGTTCAACAGGGGGAACAGGGCGATAGCCGATGGGTTATCGTGGGATGTAGCCCTTTTAACGAGAAGGCTTTCACCCCGAAAGTAGATTCTCTTTTCTTTATCGGCCCGGCTAATAATGAATTGAACTTCATGGAACTTTCAAGTAATATGGTAGCAGACACTTCGTTAGTGACCTATTGGGCAAAGGGGATTCAGCCGGATTACCTGACTCTTTTCTCTTGGTTGACGTACAGCGGGACGGCAGAACTACAAAAAATCGAATCTATAAAGTACTATTGTTTGCAGGTGAAAAATTATATGTTCACGATTGAATTTTTCAACCGGGCCGAATACAATTCTGGCTGGCTGATCTCTTCCGTGCAGAAAATGAATAGCGAACAGAAAGTTGCCTTCCGAAAGGAGTCTCTTTTCGTGAAAGGAGAAGTTCTCCAGTGGAAATTGTTTCAAAGATAATCTTGTATAATCTCGCTTGATTTCGCTAAAGTTACATGAATTTTTCGTATATTTGTATGTTTTGTGTCGGGATGAAATTCCGGCTGTGAATGAACAGTTTAGCGGATATAAGAAATAGGAAAAAACAATTAAATATATCATATGAGTGAAGAATTAGAGCAGAACATGAGTGAAGAAATAGAGCAAACGAATAACGAGTATTCGGCTGATAGTATTCAAGTGTTGGAGGGGTTGGAGGCCGTTCGTATGCGTCCGTCCATGTATATTGGAGATGTTAATACGAAAGGATTGCATCATTTGGTGTACGAGGTGGTCGATAACTCGATTGACGAGGCGTTGGCTGGCTATTGTAAAAATATCGATGTAACGATTAACGAGGATAACTCGATCAGCGTGTCTGACGATGGACGTGGAATTCCGACGGGAATGAACCAGAAAGAGAATCGCTCGGCACTGGAAGTCGTGATGACGATTCTGCATGCCGGTGGTAAATTTGATAAAGGTTCTTACAAGGTTTCCGGAGGACTTCACGGGGTGGGTGTATCCTGTGTGAACGCACTTTCCACGAAATTGGTCGCAACCATTTATCGTGAAGGTAAAATCTGGTGCCAAGAGTACAGTAAAGGATTCCCGTTAGCAGATGTGCAAGTGATTGGCGAGACGGATCGGACGGGTACGACGATCTATTTCAAGCCGGATGATTCTATATTTTATGTAACAGAATATAAATATGATATTTTAGCTGCCCGTTTGCGGGAGTTGGCTTACTTGAACCGGGGTATCCGTTTGTCGTTAACCGATAAACGGACGATTGATCCGGACACGAACGAGTTTAAGTCAGAAGTTTTCTACTCGGAAAAAGGATTGAGTGAATTCGTGGAATACTTGGATGAAACCCGGGAGAAATTGATTGACGAAACCATTCATATCACGACCGAAAAGAATGGAATTCCGATCGAGGTGGCCATGCATTACAACACGGAGTTCAAGGAAAATGTTTACTCTTACGTGAATAATATCAACACGATCGAGGGGGGAACACACCTTGCCGGATTCCGTCGGGGAGTGATGCAAACCTTGAAGACGTATGCCGATAATTCCGGGATGTTAAGCAAGTTGAAGTTTGATATTAGCGGGGAGGATTTCCGTGAAGGTCTGACAGCTATTATTTCCGTGAAGGTGGCAGAACCTCAATTCGAGGGACAGACCAAGACCAAGTTAGGTAATACTGAGGTCGGGTCGGCCGTGGCTCAAGCAGTAAGTGTCGCATTAGCAAATTATCTGGAGGAACATCCGAAAGATGCCCGTGCTATCGTGGACAAGGTAATCCTTGCCGCACAAGCTCGTCATGCGGCCCGTAAAGCCCGTGAACTTGTGCAACGAAAGACGGTGCTTTCCGGTTCCGGTTTGCCCGGTAAATTGGCGGATTGTTCGGATAATAACCCGGAGAACTGCGAGATATTCCTTGTCGAGGGAGACTCAGCAGGGGGTACAGCTAAACAAGGGCGTGACCGTAAATTCCAGGCAATCCTTCCATTGAGAGGTAAAATCCTGAACGTGGAGAAGGCGTTGGCTCATCGCGTGTGGGAAAGTGAGGAGATCAAGATGATCTTCCAAGCTTTGGGAATCACGATTGGTACAGCGGAAGACAGTAAAGCGGTTAATTTGGAAAAAATTCGTTACCACAAGATCGTGATCATGGCCGATGCCGACGTCGACGGGGCGCACATTGCCACGTTGATCATGACATTATTTTTCCGTTACATGAGATCGGTAATTGAAAACGGTTACTTGTATATCGCAACCCCGCCTCTTTACTCCGTGAAGAAAGGAAAGGAGCAACGCTATTGCTGGACGGAAGAACAGCGTTTGCAATTGATCCAGGAAATGGGAGCGGGTAAAGAGAGCAGTTTGCATATCCAGCGTTACAAAGGTCTTGGTGAAATGACAGCAGAACAGTTGTGGGACACGACGATGTCTCCCGACGGCAGAACGTTGCGTCAGGTGACGATCGAGAATGCTGCCGAGGCAGACCGTATTTTCTCCATGCTTATGGGGGACGATGTGCCGCCTCGTAGACAGTTTATCGAACAGAACGCTACATATGCTAACATTGACGCTTAAGCGTCAATGTAGTTCCAAGTTGCAGGTTAATGGGTTACAGGTTTGTACTATTAATCTGCAATTTGTTTTATGAAATGAATGACTTACAACCTGTAACTTTTAATCTATGAAAATTTGTGTGTTTTGTGCATCATCGGAGAGTGTCGATAACGTGTATTTTAAGGCCGCGGCTGATTTGGGGAAAGAGATCGTGACACGGGGATGGGGGTTGCTGTATGGCGGAACAAATTGCGGGTTGATGCGTGAGGTGTCGGATGCCGTGAAAAATAGTGGGGGAGAGGTGACCGGGATCATTCCGCAATGCATCGTGGACCGGGGTGTTTCGGCAGAAGGTATTTCCGAATTAATCGTGGCTCCCGATATGAAAGAACGAAAGAGCATGATGCGTGAAAAAGCAGATGCTTTTATCGCTTTACCCGGGGGATGGGGAACGCTGGAAGAGATCACGGAAGTGATTACCTTGAAACAACTTGGAATACATAATAAACCAATTATTTTCCTTAATACGAACGATTTTTACGAGTATTTTTTCCTTTTTATCAGTAATATTCGCAAGGAAGGATTCGTGTCGAAGGCCTATGATGGGCTGTATGTCGTCGTAAATACGGTGGAAGAGGCTGTGGAGTATATCGAGAATTATCAGGCTAAAGATTTTTCAAGTAAATATTAAAAAAAACTTGTTTTTTTAATATTTATATTCTATATTTACAAAGCTAATATAGCGTATGAGTTGACTATTGTAGTGATACAAAAGTTTGGTTAGTTTAGTTTAGAATGTAAAGGGTGGCTTTTGTCACCCTTTATTTATTGGGATAAAATAGGTGATCTGTTAATTAATGTTTTGTGTGGCAAGTGTGAATGGGGCCTATTTCGTTAGTTATTCTTCTGTTTCTCAGTATACTCTCACTAGTGTTTCGTGCATAACTCCTCGATAAGTTACCGATAAGTTGCCGATAACTTACCGAGGCGGGGACGGTAACTTCTAGTTGATTTGTACCCGATATTTAATGATGCTAGGCGTGAGACTACGGTGAGACTATATTGAAACGCTCTCAAGAAAGAAAGGAAAGGAATCGCTTGAAAGCACCAAAGACAGAACGGAAAACATTCTGGGATAGATTCAAACGAAATTCATGAACAGAAAAGGAGTAACCCAAAAGTTGAATTTGTGAAATGGCTACGGCCTCTAACCCTTGTTACACGGGAGGGAAACCGCTTGGTAATCAGCTCTCCCCCTGTGTAAGGGGGAGCTGGAGGGGGTAGTATTACTCCATCAAACCTCGACCGACTTTTCTGATTTCATTCTTTTCTTTCAGAAGAGCCACAGTTTTGTCGAGAACACCATTAATAAACCCGCTACTTTTCGGGGAACAATAGTTCTTGGAAATCTCGATATACTCGTCCAGAGTCACCTTCACGGGGATAGAGGGGAAATATTTCAGCTCGCAGATTGCCGCATCCATGATTAGTTTATCCATGTCGGAAATACGGTCGAGTTCCCAGTTGGTAGTGAACTGATCCACTAATTCCAAGTTTTCCTTCATGTCGAGAATGGACTTCCGGAACAGGGTTTTCGCAAAACTCAAGTCTTCTTCCTCGTTATATAAGGAGATAAAGAAAACGGTGTCTTCAGAATAGCTTTCTTTCATATTCTTCACCGTTTTGTACACGATGCTCAACACGAGTTCGAAATCGTCATTCCAGAAAATATTCTTTTCTTCCATGGCTTGGTCGAAATCTTCATCTTCTGCGATTAATTCCGAGATCATGTCAAGCACGAGTTTCTTGTGATCCTCGTAAGTCATGCTGGGTTTGGACATGTAAAGTTTGAAAAAATCCATTTCCATCATGCGGTCATGCAGCAAGGCGACCACGTCTTGACACTCGTTCAAGGAAACCAGATTCGTGGATACATAGGTCTTGAATTTCCGGTTATTGGCAATTTGATTGATTACCGGGTTGTCAATAAAGCGGGTGTTCGGGTTTAACTCTCTTTGTGATGCAAGTTTCCGATTACGGGCAGCATCTATTTTTAAAAATGCACGACGTTGGATTTCCGTGATTAAGAGGAAAACGTGGTAGTATAAATCCGTACTTTTGGTTATACTTTTGAACAAATCTCTTTCCACTTCCGTAATTGTCACTCCCTCTTTCTTCGTGTAAGAATATAAAAGCTGTAAAACTTTAATTCTAATTAATCTTCTACTTGTCATTTTATAAAGAACTATATGTTTAAACCGGTGCGCAAAAGTACTAATTAAATTGAAAACGGAAAATTGAAAATGGAAAATTATTAGTACTTTCGCATGATTTATGCAATAAAGGTTGTAGGAATGATAAAGAACATCCATATAGGAAATTACGCTTTGATCGATAAAACGAATATCGAGCTAGAGAAGGGATTTACGATTATTACCGGGGAAACAGGTGCGGGAAAATCCATTTTGTTGGGTGCGATCGGGCTGACGTTGGGACAGCGGGCTGATGTTGCAGCCATTATGGATAAGAACAGAAAATGCGTGGTCGAGATCACGTATGATGTCGTGGGGTACGATTTACAGCCATGGTTTGCTGATAATGACTTGGATTATGACGACGAGGTGGTTGTGAGACGAGAATTGACGGCAGACGGCAAATCGAGGGCGTTCATTAATGATACTCCCGTAAATAACAAATTATTGAAAGAGTTCGGGAGTTTCTTGATCGACGTGCATTCGCAGCATCAGTCCTTACTTATCGGGCAACCGGAATATCAATTGGAAATACTGGATGCTTTTTGCGGTAATCAAGCGTTGTTGAAAGATTACCGGGTAAAATATACCCACCGACAGGGATTGTTATCAGAACTGACTTTATTAAAACAGCAGGCAAAGGAGGCCGAACAAGAGGAAGATTATTTGAAATTCCAGTTTAACCAGCTGGATGAAGCCCGTCTGCGAGAAGGAGAACAGCAGGAGTTGGAGGAAGAGCTGGCCGTGTTGAATAACGCGGAGAATATTAAATCTGCCTTTTCCGAATCGACGTATGTATTAACGGAATCGGATAATCCCGTTATTCAGGCCTTGAAAGGGGTGAAGAATCGGATGGCGACATTGGAGGGGATCGTGAAAGAGGCTGCCGACTACGAGCAGCGTCTGAGTTCGGTGATTCTCGAACTGGAGGATATAGCCGATGAATCGGAACGGATGGCGGAACGGGTGGAATACAACCCGACAAGAGTCGACGTGATCAACGAGCGATTGAACGTGATGTATGATTTGCTACACAAGCATCGGTTGGAAAAAGTCGAGGAACTGATCGCTTTAAAGGGGGAGTTAGGGAAGAAGTTGAAAGGAATACAATCCTTCGCAGAACAGATCGAAATATTGGAAAAACAAATTAAGTCCGTGGAGACAGAAATGGATTCGTTGGCGGGTAAGCTACATAAAGCCCGTGTGGCATCGGAGGAGAAATTGAGAGAAGAGATGCGGGGATTGCTGGTAAGCATGGGGATTAAACATGCCGTGTTCAAGGTTATGATCACCCCGTTGGATCATTTTACGACGACGGGAAAAGATGACGTGAGTTTCCTGTTTTCGGCGAACAAGAATCAGGAGCCGGGAGAACTGGTAAAAGTGGCGTCCGGGGGAGAAATTTCCCGGTTGATGTTGTCGCTGAAGTACATCCTGTCCCGCACGAAACAGTTGCCGGTCATTATCTTTGACGAGATTGACACGGGGGTTTCCGGGGAAATCGCTCACCGGATGGCCGAGATGATGAAAGAGATGGCCCGCCGGATGCAGGTGATCAGTATTTCCCATCTGCCCCAGATTGCTGCGGCGGGAGATCACCACTTTAAGGTATATAAAGAAGACGACCAGGTGGGAACAATTTCCCGTATCCGTCGTTTAACAGATGAAGAGCGGGTGGCGGAAATAGCCGGAATGATCAGCGGGAGTGTTGTCAGTGATGCAGCGTTGGAGAATGCCCGGTTGCTACTCGGTCAATTTTAATAGTAGAAAGAATTTTTTAATTTAATACAGTTTTATGAGTTACAATTTATTGAAAGGAAAAAAGGGGATAATATTCGGTGCGTTGAATGAGATGTCCATCGCGTGGAAAGTGGCGGAGAAATGTTTGGAAGAGGGGGCTGAGATCGTGTTGACGAACACTGAATTATCTATCCGGATGGGACAGATCAAGGATTTCGCGGAGAAGAATAATGTTCCATTGATTCCTGCAGATGCAACTAGTGAGGAAGATTTGGAGCGTTTATTTAAAGAAGCGATGGAATTGTTGGGTGGGAAGATTGATTTTATATTACACTCGGTAGCCATGTCGTTGAACGTGAGAAAAAAACGTCCTTACGATAATCTGGATTACGATTTTTTACAAAAAACATTGGATATTTCGGCTATTTCTTTCCATAAGGTTCTCCAGACGGCGAAGAAATTGGACGCGATTAATGAATGGGGGTCTGTTGTGGCGCTTTCATACGTGGCTGCACAGCGTACCATGTTCGAATATAATGATATGGCGGATGCCAAGGCGATGTTGGAGTCTATTGCCCGTAGTTTCGGGTATATTTACGGACGGGAAAAGCGGGTTCGTGTCAACACGATTTCGCAATCCCCGACGGTAACCACGGCCGGTAGCGGTATTAAAGGTTTTGATTCCCTAATTGATTTTGCAGAACGGATGTCCCCGTTGGGAAATGCCTCAGCCGACGAGTGTGCGAATTATTGTATCACCTTGTTCTCTGACTTGACCCGTAAAGTGACCATGCAGAATTTGTTCCACGATGGTGGGTTCTCCAGCATGGGTATGAGCTACCGGGCTATGCACCAGTATAACAAGAGTTTTGAAAACGGCGAAACGAAATAATTTCGGATTTACGATTTATGATTTCAGGTGTAGGCGTGGTAAAGAAAATCATAAATCGTAAGTCATAAATCGTAAATATAGTAAAGATGTTTTTATTTTTTGACACGGAAACGACGGGACTTCCGCAGCGTTGGAATGCTCCCGTGACGGACGTTGATAATTGGCCCCGGTTGGTGCAGCTTGCGTGGATTATGTGTGATGATAAGGGGAATATTATCGAGGAACGTAGCGATATTATTAAACCGGAAGGTTTTTCTATTCCGGTGGAGGCATCCCGTGTACACGGGATTACCACGATAAAAGCCCAAGAGGAAGGGCAAGATTTGTTATCCACCTTGGAGCTGTTTTCGGATAAGATAGATGTGGCCTATGCTTTGATCGGGCATAATATCAGTTTTGACGAATGTATTGTGGGGGCTGAATTCGAGCGGAAACGGATGATGACTTCTTTATTTCTGAAACCGAAATACTGTACGATGAAAATGTCCACGAATTATTGTAAATTGCCGGGTGGAAAACAGGGATTCAAATCTCCGAAGTTATCCGAGTTACACCAGGTTCTGTTCGGGGAGGGATTCGAGAATGCTCATGATGCTTTGGCGGACGTGCGGGCAACTGTTCGTTGTTTCTGGAAATTGAAAGAGTTAAAAGTGATTTAATATGGCGAAGAAACCGGAGTATAATTACAAGTCATTACAAACCGAATACGGGAAAATGCCACCGCAGGCCGTGGATCTGGAGGAGGCTATCTTGGGATCTCTGATGTTGGAGAAGGATGCGTTTATTACCGTGAGTGACTTCTTGAAACCGGAATGTTTTTATAAGGAGGCACATCAAAAGATATACAGGGGAATTCAAAACCTTTCTTTGAATAACGAACCGGTGGATATTCTTACCGTGAGCGAGGAGATGAAACGTTTGGGGGAACTGGAAGAGATCGGGGGATATTACTATTTGGCTCAACTGACTTCGAAGGTGGCATCCGCAGCTCATATCGAGTTCCACGCCCGTATCGTGGTGCAGAAATATATCCAGCGGGAATTGATCCGGGTATGTACCGATATACAGAACAAGGCATACGACGAGGCAACAGACGTGGCCGACTTGGTGGATATGGCTCAAAAGCAGGTGTTCGAAATTGCCGAGGGAAATATAAAAAAAGAGACAACGGCTATTAATGCTTTGATTGATGAAGCGATCAAGGGAATAGAGATTGCCGGTAAACGTGCAGATGGATTGAGTGGGGTTCCTTCCGGGTTCAACGCTTTGGATGAAGTGACTTCCGGTTGGCAGCCTTCCGACCTCGTGATTATTGCCGCCCGTCCCTCTATGGGTAAAACGGCATTCGTGTTGTCCATGACCCGGAATATGGCAGTGAACCATAACCAGCCCATTGCTTTATTCTCTTTGGAGATGTCTTCGGTGCAGTTAGTGAACCGTCTGATTGCTAGCGAGACCGAGTTGGGTTCCGAGAAAATACGTAATGGTAAGTTAAGCGAGGAAGAGTGGCAACAGTTACACTCGAAAATTAAGGCCTTGATCAAGGCCCCGATATACGTGGATGATACCCCAGCCCTCTCTATATTCGAGTTGAGGGCCAAGTGTCGCCGTCTGCAACAAAGATACGGAATCAAGGTGTTGATTATCGACTATTTGCAGTTGATGACTGCCGGGGCGGATATGCGGGGAAACCGGGAACAGGAGGTAAGTATGATTTCGCGGCAGTTGAAAATTATTGCCAAGGAATTAAATATACCGGTGATCGCCTTGTCCCAGTTAAATCGTGGGGTCGAACAACGTACGGGAGATGCCAAGAAACCGATGTTGTCTGACTTGCGTGAATCCGGGGCCATCGAGCAGGATGCCGATATGGTGCTTTTCATTCACCGTCCGGAACGTTACGGGATCATGGAGGACAGCATGGGAAACAGCTTGAAAGGAATTGCCGATATTATTATAGCCAAGCATCGTAACGGTGCGGTAGGGGAGATTCAGTTGCGGTTCCGTAACGAGTTGGCACAATTCTGTGATTTGGAAGAAGTTTCTCCGTTTGCATCGGGAGGTTCTACCGTGAAGACGGTTACTTTCGGCTCCCGGATGAACGAGGATGCGGCTCCACAAATGCCACAATTGGATTCCGATTTCCAGGAGGGAGGCAAGAGTTTCGAGAATCCGGCGAATAGTAGTAAAGCACCGTTTTAATAATTGAAAATGGAGAATTGAATATGAAAAATAAACTCCCTCCCCCCTTCGGGGTACTCCCTCTATAAACAGAGGGAGAGTTGAGTTACTCTTCATTTTTGGGAAGAGTCACCAGCTCCTCCTCTGTTTATAGAGGAGGTGGCAGCGAAGCTGACGGAGGAGTTCAATCTAAAATTTAAAATCTAAAATTAATCTATGCGTGATAAATTACTGTTTTTGCTAAAATACTATCTCTTTTGGATTGTATTTTCATGGGTGGCCAAGGTGGTGTTCTTGATATATCAATACAAGGAGACGGCCACTCTTACCGGACATGATTACATGATGATCTTTGCCAAAGGGTTCCGCATGGATCTTTCGTTTGGCGGATATGTGATTTTGTTGTCCTGTGTTCTGATGGCAATCGGTGTCTTTTTATCCGCAAAAATATTGAAACGTATTTTCTCCTGCCTGACGCTTTTGCTTTTAGTGGTATCAAGTCTGATTATCGTGGGAGATCTGGAATTATTCAAAAATTGGGGGTATCACATGGATGCAACTCCCTTGTTTTACTTGAAGACACCCGGAGAGGCGATGGCTTCAACTCCGACGGGGTTGATTCTGTTGCTCTTGTTACTCTATGCAGTCATGGTGGCTGTTTTTTACGCGATTTACCGCCGTTGGGTGGCCAAGACTTTTCGTACAGACAGACGGGAGGCATTATGGCACGGTGTCGTATATCTTATTTTAGGTGGTGTTGCGTTTATTCCCGTGAGAGGCGGTTTCAACGTGGCCCCAATGAACGTGAGTTTCGTGTTTTTCAATAACAAAAATATGTACGCGAATCAGGCTGCGGTTAATCCGGTATGGAACTTCCTGTATGAGGTAATGCATATTGACAAGGTAAAAGGAAATTATGCTTTTATGCCGGAGGATAAGGCTCAACAGTTGGTGGATAGCGTGTATGTGGAAACGGGAGATTATCCCAAGGTATTGAAAACCGATAAACCTAACGTGGTGGTACTCTTGTTGGAAACATTCACGTTAAACGCTTGGGACGCCATGCCTAATTTACAAGCAATAGCCAAGGAAGGGATATTTTTCTCTAATATATACGCAACCGGAAATCGTTCAGACCGGGGTATTTTGGGGGTGATCAGCGGTTTCCCCGCTTATCCGAATGCATCCATGTTGAAATACCCGAACAAGACTTATGAACAACCCCGTTTCCCGCTGAATTTCGAAACAGAAGGGTACTCTACTCGTTTTTATTATGCAGGGGATCTCAATTTTGGCGGCTTCCGTTCTTACGTGACCATGAGTTTTCAGGGTACAGTTACCGAGGATGATTTTTCGGGAGAGGCCATCGAGAACCGTTTCAAATGGGGGGTACATGACGGGTATATGCTTGATCGTCTTTACGAAGATTTACGAATTGCCCAAGTACCGTTCATGTATATGGCGTTTACTATGAGTAGTCATGAACCCTTTATCGTTCCTATGGAGACAAAGATTCCGGGAGATGATAGCGGTTCCAAGTTGAAGAATGCGATTGCGTACACGGATCAATGTCTGGGAGAATTCTTTGAAAAGTGTAAGAAATCGGGGCTTTGGGATAATACCTTATTCGTGCTGGTAGCCGATCATGGAACCCGTCACGTGGGGAATTTGCAACCTCATTTGCCGGAGGCTTATCGAATTCCGATGATCTTCACGGGAGGAGCGATGAACGTGCAGGATTCCGTGGTCAATACATTGGGATCTCAGACCGATATGGTAGCAACATTGTTTGCCCAGTTGGGAATGAACGCCGAGGCATTCCATTACAGCAAGAATCTGTTGAACCCGACGGCCAAACCTTTTGCTTTTTATTCTTTCACGAATGCGGCGGCAGTGGTGACGAATAACGGGGCATACATCTATGATCTGAAAACAAAAAAGCCGATAGGACCTAACACCAATCCCCAAGATGGAGAGTTATTGAAAGCTTATTTACAAGTTGTTGATCGGGATTTTAAAAAATGAATCAAAAGGGGTGGGTGTTTGGTAAACGACTTTTATCCCTCTCCCTTTTATAAATATTGCACTGCAAACAAAGTCAGATCGTCCGCCTCTTCATGGCTATTTCCGGTATATTCTTTCAGATCATCTAAGACGATATGAACCAGTTGTTGCGGGGTGTCACAAGGGTTGGATTCGATAACCTTTTTCACCCGTTCCTTCCCGTAAAAATGGCGTTCAGAATTCTGGGCCTCGGTCAACCCGTCCGTGTATAGGAAGAGCATATCGCCACTTTCCATTTGATAGCGGCTTTCTTTATACATGGTTCGCATAACACCGATTGGAATACCCAATGAATCTTCAAGGAATTTCACCTCTTTCTCTTCCCGTGTACATAGAATCGGGAAAGGATGGCCTGCGTTAGCATAAGATAGTATCCCGTTCTTTAAATCGAGAATACCGACGAACATGGTGATGAACATATCGTCTTCCACGTTGTCACTCATGTAATTATTAATAGTATTACAGATGTCCGAGGAAGTACGTTTCCGGGGAGCGATATAATTAAAGAGGGTGGAGACCGAAGCCATGTACAAGGCGGCCGGAATACCTTTCCCTCTCACATCACCCACGATAAAATAGAGGCAGTTTCTTTTCACGAAATAACTGTACATATCTCCGCCGACAGCCTTGGATTGTTCCAAACGGGCATACAGAGAGAAATGGAATTTCGAGATTCGGGGGATTGAGGGAAGGAATCTTTCTTGGATGCGTTGAGCTACACGCATTTCGCCTTCTATCTTCTCTTTTTCGATCGTGCTGATCCTAAGATTCTCGATCGATTCAACGATCCTTTTTTGCATATAGACAAATGATTCCCGTAGTTCCTGAATCTCGTCTTTATTCCCGATCATGGGTATAGGTTCATTGAAATTACCGTCAGCAATCATGCGGGTAACTGTTGAGAATTGTTTCAACGGGTAGAATAAACGCTTGATCACCCGGATAACCACCCAGAAGAGAAGAATCAAGCAGGAGATGCAACAGATCAGGATCAGATCGTTAATACGGGCGATAGAATCAAACACTTCGTGATGCGGACAGATAACAACCAATACCCATTTCGTGTGGGGCATATGTTTGAAATACACGAAGAAACGAACGTGATCAATGGATATTTCACCCGATCCGCTTTCTTCTTTCGTGGCTCTTTTGAGGATTTTTTCGTAATCAATATTTTTAGTTTCCGCGTATTTACGAATATCACTGAACATCCGGATTTCTTGATTCGGGTGGGCAATCAGAATACCGTTCCGGTTCATTAGATAGGCATAACCTGTTTTATAGAGAGACAGGTGATTGACAAAATCCGTGAATTCTTCTAAGAAAATATCCAGTCGTAGATACCCCACGAATTGACTTTTCGAATCATACATCGGCTCGAAACGGGAGAAAACCCGTTGCTTGATGTAGGAAAAACTGTAATAGTAGTTACTCCAATAAGATTTTCTTTGAGCATGGGCGTCTTTGTCCAAACGTTCCGTGGAAAAATGGATACTACCGTGTGACAATTTCTTGAAATGGACGGAGTCCTTATGGCGGTAAACAAACACATCATGATCTTTATAGCCCGGTTCGTATTCTAAGGCGCAACCACATATTTCGGGGGAGTTTTTCAATACGGACTTGAACGTGTTACGATCTCCAGCAATAAGCAGGTCTTTTATCGGCTCGAGTTTCAGCATGGAATTAATTCTTTCAATCACCCTGCCTTGTTCTTTAATTTGATTTTCTGCCTGTTCAGCGATTAGTTCCGAGTACATCGTGACATTTTTGTATTGTGATATTCTCGGCAATACATACAGGATGATAAAGATGACCAGAAATATGACCGTGCAAACGGATAATATATAGATGGTCAATCTGGTACTGAAAGAGTTTTTCCGGGAAGATTTCATTATTTACAATCGTTGGTTAACTTGATTAAGGTGATTTCCGGTCTTTGGCCGATACGTCCGGCGAATCCCAGGTAACCAACTCCCCGGGAGACGTACAATTGTTGGCCGTTTGCTGTATACAGTCCGTTATACTCCGGGTAGACGTACACTGCCGGGCTCCACCGGAAACTGCCGATGGTGATTCCCAGTTGCATGGCGTGCGTGTGACCTGCCAGCATGAGGTCCACGGGATAATTTAGTACCTCGTGTCGCCAGTGAGACGGGTCGTGAGAAAGGAGAATGACGGGATAACCGTCTGTTCCTTCCAAGGCTTGAGCTAATTTACCAAAACAAGGGAAGGGGGGAAGTCCCCAGTTTTCAACTCCGGCCAAATAAAGCGTATCCTTCGCGATGACAAGCGGGACATTCGTGTTATTCAGCATCGTGAAATCAGCCCGTTCCATATTCTTGAAAAACTGTTTCAGGTTATTCTCTTGGTCTGTTTTCGAGGGCCACTTCACGTAAGTACCGTAATCATGGTTCCCGGTCGTGGCATATTTGCCGTATTTGGCTTTTAATTTTTTTAAGGTTTCGATCCAAGGGTCCATTTCCGAGGCAAAACTATTTACCATGTCTCCGGTAAACACGATCAAGTCGGGATTTAACCGGTTTACTTCATCCACGAGTTTCGTGATGCCGGGATAATGTTCTCCGTAACTTCCCAAGTGTAAATCGGTTAGTTGTACGATGCGAAAATCATTGAAGGCGTCGGGTAGAGTTTTGATACACACGGTCTCCCGCTCAATTTTGTAGTTGTACCTGTACCACGTGATCCCGTTCAATATAACAATAAAAGAGGCTAGAGCTATACCTAGAGCCAGTCTGTTCACGATTCTGGCAGCCGGAATGCATTTAGCCTTCCGCAATAAAATGGAAAAGGCGTTTACAATGATATATAACGTCTTGGGTGTATAAAACAATAGGATAATAGAGATACATTTTTCTACCCAGAAATAGGCTTCCGGACCTTTTAGGGTCGGGATAAATAGGTGATACCACACGATACATGCCACGAAAAACAGGGAGTGCAACCAGAATAGGTACGAGTATATTTTTCGCGTGAAATAACGTCTGATCTGTAAGAATAGAAGCGAGTCGTTCAGTAACACGCAAAAGATACCGACTATTAGTATGAATAATCCTGTTTTCATGGTTAGTTATTTAAAAATAAGTGTTCCGAAGAATTCCGGTCGATGGAAATCCGGTTTTTTCGTTGGAATCGGGTTCCACGTGACAAAGTGAGGGTGGGGAAGTTTGTTCCCGCATTTATGAATATTTCCCCTGATCGTGGTTCCGGAAGTGGGCATAAAAGTGTGTTTGAAAAAAGCCGTGTGAGGGAATCTGATAATCAGTGACCATTGATAAAAAGCTTCATCTTGATTCTCATTGTTGAATTTTATGGTAGAATCCCTGAGAATGGTGGTACTTATTTGCATTGGCATTAGGCTGCGATTCTCTCTACCCGTACCGTAAGCGCATAAGATCGTGCCGATCGCATTGATTTCAATATTGTAGTATCCGTCCCCATCTTCCAATTGGATGAAAAGTTCCACGCAGGAATCTTCCCACACGTGTCCGCAATCCGTGATTTCCGTGGCTCGGAATTCATTTTCATGCACGTCAAATTTCAAGAAAATGTGCTGTTCGTTATAAGCAATCCGGAAATGGATGTCCGGGCGATAAGGATAGGTATCCGGCCAGTTTACTTCCTTCAAGGTGATACGATTACATTCTCGGTCCAGGTGGTAGCTTAACACTTGTAGCGTTTCGTTACTTGCATACGGGGGAAACTTGACAATATCAATGGTATCCATGGCTTAGAACGAAAATAAGACGTGTCAGGAAGTTCTTCCTGACACGTCAGTTTAAAATTTATTTAGAACAATCCGGTGATCTTACCGTTGTTATCTATGTCAATTTTTTCGGCAGCGGGAATATCCGGTAAACCGGGCATTCTCATGATACTACCCGTAATCGGGATGATGAATCCGGCTCCGGATGCAATCTCGATCTGGCGTACCGTTACCACGAAATCTTTCGGACGGCCAAGTAATTTCGGGTTGTCCGATAATGATTTCTGGGTTTTGGCGATACAAACTGGGAGCTTATCCAAGCCCAAGTCCATCACTTTCTTCAAGTCGGATTTAGCCTCTGCTGTGTAGTCAATAGCGGCTGCACCGTACAATTCTTTGGCAATGGTTTCAATTTTCTTTTCAACACTCCATTCCCAATCGTACAATGGTTTCATGCTACAAGTACATTGTTCTGCCACTTTGGCAACCAAACGAGCCAGGTTCTCCGCACCTTCTCCACCTTTTGCCCATACTTCAGCCACTTCCATGGGAACGTCAAGCTCTTTACATTTCTCGGCAAGGAATGCAATCTCCTCGTCGGTATCTGTGATGAATTTATTGATGGCAACAACGGGGCAGATATTGAATTTCTTCATATTTTCGACCTGCTTTTCCAAGTTGGCCACACCTTTCTTCAAGGCTTCTAAGTTCGGTTCTTTCAATTGGTCCAGTTTGGCTCCCCCGTGGTATTTTAATGCCCGAACGGTGGCCACCATAACGACAGCACTGGGTTTTAACCCAGCTTTCACACACTTGATGTCGAAGAATTTTTCTGCACCGAGGTCAAAACCGAATCCGGCCTCAGTCACCACGTAGTCGGAGAGGGTTAATCCCATGCGAGTAGCGATGATCGAGTTCGTTCCTTGGGCAATATTCGCGAATGGGCCACCATGTATGATAGCCGGGTTGCCTTCCAAAGTTTGTACCAAATTCGGTTTAATTGCGTCCTTTAATAAGGCCGCCATTGCACCGTGTGCGTGTAGATCCCGGGCATAAATCGGTTTCTTGTCGAAGGTGTAACCGATAAAAATGTTACCCAGTCTGTTTTTCAGATCCTCGAAATCATCCGACAAGCAGAGAATGGCCATCACCTCGGATGCCGCAGTAATGTCGAATCCGGTTTCCCGTGGGATTCCGGCAGACGTACCCCCCAAGCCCACGATAATATGGCGCAAGGAACGGTCATTCATATCCATCACCCGTTTCCAAGTTACTGTACGAGGGTCAATATTCAAAGAATGTGTTTTACTTTGAATATTATTGTCGATAAGGGCGGATAGCAGGTTATGAGCTTTTTCGATAGCACCAAAATCACCCGTGAAGTGCAGATTGATGTCTTCCATTGGAACGACTTGAGAGTAACCACCACCGGTGGCTCCTCCTTTGATTCCAAATACCGGGCCAAGTGAGGGTTCACGTAGTACGACCGTTGCTTGTTTTCCTATCCGGTTCAATCCTTCCGTAAGACCAATGGAGATTGTTGTTTTACCCTCTCCGGCAGGAGTTGGTGATATGGCAGATACAAGTACCAATTTTTTGCCGTCTATCTTTGATTTATCAATCAAACTTAACGGTAATTTGGCTTTATATCTTCCATAAGGTTCCAATAAATCTCTGTCTATGCCTAATTTATCCGCAATCTCGTAAATCGGTTTTATCTCGATCGAGTTTGCAATTTCAATATCTGTTTTCATGTTTATTAATTTTAGTTTCAAATTCCAAGTTACAAGTTCTAGGTTAATTTAGTTTACTGATTTTCTTGTAACTTGTTTCATTTTTTTATTTTAAAATAAATTTAAGTGTACCGATTTGTTGATTATCCGAGAACAGATCGGCCACGTATTCTCCTTTCGTCAGACTACCGTCATTCGGCCAATAGATGGCAACATCCAATTTTTCTCCCTCGTACGTGATCTCTCTTCTGGCAGAATAGGTCAGGGAGGCATTCTGGAATTTAAAGAATGATTTGCTGGATGCAGCCAGTACTTCACCATCCGGACGAGTAATCCGCAAGTAGATCATTCTAGGACCTCGTTTTGCCGTGATGTTACGGGAAATGGTGAAGTCTGCCTTTAATTGGAAACACTTTTTCAACGTGGTTTCCTTGTCTCTTTTGTTGATCGGGTAAATGTGGAAGTTTTCGACGGCCAGCGTGTTGGCTTTTTCAAGTGTCTCTTCCATTTTTTCTGTCTTCTTTTCTAAGGTCTTATTGCGTTCGCGTACCCAGTCCATCTGTTTCTTCACCTCTTTGTTTTCGGCAAGGAGCTTTTGATTCAGTTGGTTCAGCGAGTCGATTTGTACCACGTAACTTCTTAAAACGGTTTTTAAAGTTCCGATCTCGCGTTTGTAACGATTAATTTCAGCGTAAGAATCATTTCGGAATTTTTTCATTTTATCCATCAATGTGGCAATCTTTTCTTGCTCGTGTACGAGCTTGGCGTTTAACGTGTCGTTGTCTGTTTTCAGGTTATCGTAGTGGTGGCTCAAATCGGTCAATTCTTGCTGCAATTCCTCTTTCTCGGCCGTAATAGCAATCATATTTTCCCTGTTCTCCTTTTTCTCCACGAGGAAGAACACGAAGAGTACAATTAAAACCGCGGACAACACCCCAATAATTATCATTAACGTCTTATCTTTCTTGCTTTTAGTTAAATTCTCATTTTCCATATTCGTTTCCTGTTTTATGTTATAGTCAAAGCTTGGTTATTCTTTTCAACAAATATAAGTATAAAACGTTATAGAAAGGAGAAAGGATTAGAATTTATAAAAATTTAGCACTTGTTTATTTGTAAAAAAGTGCGTAATATTGTGAATGGCGTTTTTTAGGGTCTAAAATATAACAAGTGAATTTTATGACAGAAGAGTTTTTGCAGTATGTATGGGCGAATTCGCTTTTCACGAGTACGGTGTGTGTGTCAACCAAGGGGAAAAGAGTAGAGATTTTGAATGTCGGTTTTCAGAATCGGGATGCCGGACCGGATTTCTTTAATGCTAAGGTGCGTATCAATGATGTCGTGCAAGTGGGAAACGTGGAGATTCATCAGAAAGGAAGTGATTGGTTCCGTCATGCTCACGAAAAGGATTCGGCCTATAATAATGTTATTCTCTCCGTGGTGGGTGAGGCAGACATGGAAGTGTACGATTTTCGTGGCCGAGAAATTGATGCGATTACCCTAGTCTATGATAATCGGTTATGGGATGAGTATGTTTTCATGCAGGGAGTTCCTGTTGAACCCCGTTGTCATCGACACTTGAAAGAGATTGATTCGACCCGCTTGGAAATGTTGTTCACGGGGTACGCGATCGAGCGGTTGGAACGTAAATGTAAAGATATTCAGGTGATGTTGCGGGAGACTAAAAATGATTGGGAGGAATGTTTCTACCGGATGTTGGTACGGTATTGGTCTGGGAACGTGAACGCTGATGTTTTCGCTCAGCTGGCTCAAAACTTATCTTACAAAAAAGTGGTTCGTAGTAGTGAATCTCTTTTCCGGGTGGAGGCGTTGCTTTTAGGGTATGCCGGTTTGTTGGCTGACGTGCCGGAAACAGACGAGTATGCTTTTGGTTTGCGGGAGGAGTACGAGTATCAAGCAGCCAAATTCCAACTGGAAGCCATGAATGTTTCTCAATGGAAATTTATGCGGATTCGTCCGATAGCTTTTCCCACGGTTCGTTTGGCCTTGCTGGCCTCTTTGATGATGCGTTTCAATTTCTTGCTTTCCAGTGTGCTGGATGCCTCAGACGTGTCGGAAATTTATGGTTTACTGGACGTAACCGCCTCTTCCTATTGGGATACTCACTATAAATTAGGAGTGGTTTCCGTGAAACGGGTGAAGAAATTGGGGAATAGCATGAAGAACGTAATTATTATCAATGCCTTGATACCGTTCCTATTCATTTACGGGAAAGAACGGGGGGAAGAACGATATTGTGATAAGGCGTTACGATGGCTGGAAGAGTTAAGGGCGGAACGTAATCATATTTCGGATGCGTGGACCCGTTACGGGGTACAGGTGAATTCCGCTTTACAATCCCAAGCTTTGTTACAAGTAAAACGAGAATATTGTGATGCACATCGTTGTCTGCATTGTAAAATAGGAGCGGAAATATTCCGTCGGGTAGGAAGAGGTTGATTCGACACTAATTGAGTTCCTGTTTCAGAACATCCGGCAGTTCGATTCCTCGCTTTTCCAAGCTGATAAACCAATCGGATAACTCTTCGGGACGAATCGTGTAGAGGATTTCCCGGAACTGGTCGATTTGTTGATCATTGAAACTGGCGGAGGGAATACCCCTGTATTGATCGAGTTCTTCATCATCGAAATATTCGATCTTTTCATCTATTTTTTTCAGCCCTTTTTCACAGATGGCATGAGCCCCACAACAATCAGCAGGGGGAGCCACGACGGGAGGCTCTTCTGTTTTCGTTTTTGATTTTGAAGAGTATGTAAAAAGGGCAACTATTACTAGTAGCCCTATTATGCTGATAATGATATAAATCATTTTTAATTACCTGCTAAGTTCTTTTTTCAGAAGATTTACTTGGTTTGTCAGTTTTTCAACCTCTTGGGTTTTCTTGGTTAACTGGCTCTTGGCATCTGCTAACTGTTTTTTTACCCCGGCAATCTCTTTTTCCAAACGGGCAATCTCGCTGTCTTTGAATTTGAGGCTCGATTTGATGTGTTCTACCTCGTTGCTCAATTTGCGGTTGTCCCAGTCAGCGTTGGTTTTATAGTCAGTCAACTGTTTCCGGATTTGATCCCGCTCCTCGGTTGTTCTTTTTAGTTGAAGTTGTAGTTCAGCTAGTTGTCCTTCGCTGCTTTGTACTTTGGATTTTACCTGTTCTGACACGTCTTTTAACTCTGATTTTAAGGCCGATTCCTTGCTCTGTAAAGCACGTAATTGGGTGTTCAGGTCATCAATCTGTTTGTCCTTGGCGGCATTGTTCGCTGTCAACTGGTAACGAACAGCGTTGAAGTCATCTTTCAGTTTCTGCATTTCGGATTCCAATGATTTTTTGTCATTCTCCAAAGTTGCCACTTCCCGATCAATGCTCCTTTTCGCTCTGGCTAACTCCTCGTATTTCTTTTTAGAAACACAAGAGGAAAGAAGTAATGTAAATATTAAGATGCCTGATATATAAAATAATCCTTTTCTCATATTTGAAATGTTTTAATTGAACTTTTCTGTTGTCGTGTGACAAAAGTAGTAAATAATTTGTGTATAACAAAGAATGTAGGGGATGCCAGAATCTTAATTTATTGTTAATGAAAGGCGATCTGGTGTATTTTTGAGTGTGATGTGCGATAAACATGGTCTGTTTTTTGGCCGGTAACGGCAAAAACAACTACCTTTGTTTGAAATCTGAATGTAAAACTTGCCGATAATTTTAATATGGAATATATTTCAGTGAATGAATTTGCTAGGAAATACGGTATTTCGGAGCGTACTGCACGCAACCTATGATGCGATATGTATATTTGTTTTGTATAAAACATATTCTATTTTCTTGGTTATAATTGCGAAATAGCTATCTTTATGCTGGAATGTAAATTTGTTTGAATAGAAATGCAAGATAGATCAGTCTATCTCTGAAATTCAAACTTAAAACAAAATATGTAAGTATTTAATAAAGAATACGACGTGAATAAGAAAGATATTAGTTCAAATGAACGCAAGAAAAGTAATGATCAAAATGCAGTTAGCTTGTTTGAGCAGGTTCGCCATAAAATCATACTTCTTAGGGATTGTCAAGTGATATTGGATACTGATATTGCCGGGTTGTATGGGGTAGAAACAAAACGGATAAATGAGGCGGTTAAGAACAATCTTGATAAATTTCCAGAGGGTTATATGTTCAGATTGACTAATGAGGAAGTGAATAATTTGCGGTCGAAATTTTCGACCCCAAATATCTCGTCTAAATCTCGTGTACTCCCAGCTGCTTTCTCAGAAAAAGGGTTGTATATGCTGGTGGAAAATATAAAGTCACTTGACCCACTATTATACTCTAAATTGACCCATCAAAAAAATATTAGAATTAAGTAGAGA
>NZ_JADMSV010000018.1:0-105353 GCF_015560935.1 Butyricimonas sp. BSD2780061689_150309_C8 | reverse complement strand
TAAGTGGGTCAGTTTCGGTTATAAAGGTGGGTCAGGTGATTTTTATAATAGTGGGTCAAGTGACTTTATATTTTCCAACGGGAAAAGAGTGTGCTATTTCTTCGTGTTGTGTGTACTGACAACAGACTCTTCGCCAACTAATTTTGAAACTAAAAAATTAAAGACGATTAAGAGTTCATTTCCAGTTATCTATTACTTGAAATGTCAGGTAGTGAAAAAGGGCGACTCACTTTATCCCTTCTTGTAATTGCATTTGAAAAACATTAGGAAAATATAGGAGGATAATTGTGTTTTCTTCCTACACGACATTGTTTAAGAAATAGTGTTAGTTTTAGCTTGTGTTTTCTCATTGTGATAAATCGAATATGCCTGAATTAGTTCAATTGGCTTATTGGAAACACCAATAGTAAGCCTTATAAAGCTTCATATTTGGGATATTTCTATAAAACATTTGGTCATATTGTCTATCTTTATTATATTTGCATTTAGTTTTAATTAAATAAAGATGGATGAAAGACCTCTTAACCGGCTTAAAGTGGTTCTTGTAGAGAAACAAAAGACAAGCAAATGGTTGTCAGAACAGTTGGGCGTATCTACTGTAACAGTAAGTAAGTGGTGCACCAATATGCATCAACCAGATTTGCAGACGTTAGCAAAGATTGCCGATTTGTTAGGATGTGAAAAACGAGAACTTATCACGGAATAGATATGCCTAAAAGTAAAATGCATAAACGACGCGGAAGACTACCTTCAATAGAGGTGGTTGACCTATTTTGCGGAATAGGCGGACTAAGTTATGGAATGAAGTCAAAAGGTCTCAAGATCCGAGCTGGGTTCGATTTGGATCAAACTTGTCTGTACGCATATGAAACTAATAATGAAGCAAAGTTTATTTTCAAGGATATTAGGACTGTTCGAAAAGAAGAAATAATACCTTTCTATTCCAAGAAATCAATAAAGGTTTTGGCTGGCTGCGCTCCTTGTCAGCCTTTTTCATCTTACGCATTTAAAAACAAGAATAAAGATGAAAAAAAATACAATCTTCTTTATGAATTTGGACGTCTTGTTAAGGACGTCCAACCAGACATAGTTACAATGGAGAATGTTCCAGCTATAGCTTCATTCAAACTTCAGTCAGTTTTAGGAGATTTTGTTAAAACACTTGAATCAGAAGGATATTATGTTTCATATCATGTGGTTTATTGTCCTGATTATGGTATTCCACAGACGCGCAAGCGATTAGTATTGTTAGCCTCAAAATTAGGTGAGATAGAATTGATACCTCCAACACATCGAAAAGATAATTATGTGACCGTTCGTGATGTGATTAGCAACCTTCCCCCTCTTCAAGCCGGTGAAGAATGCCCTGCTGATAAGTTACACCGCTGTAGAGCCTTATCTGCTCTGAATATGAGAAGAATGGAGGCTACACCATATGGTGGAAGTTGGAAAGACTGGCCGGAGGAGCTTTTGTTGAATTGCCATAAGAAGGAAGGAGGTAAGAGCTTTGGTAGTGTTTATGGCCGTATGACTTGGGAAGAGCCTGCTCCAACGATGACTACGCTTTGTACAGGTATCGGCAACGGTCGTTTTGGTCATCCTATTCAGAACAGAGCTATTTCCGCACGTGAAGCTGCATTGTTCCAGACTTTTCCAACAACATATAAATTCTTTCCTAATGAGCAGGAAGTGTCTTTAACTAAGGCTTCACGTTATATAGGAAATGCTGTTCCCCCAAGATTGGGCGAAGTGATCGCAGAGAGTATTAAGAAACATATTAGAACTCACAAATAATATGGACGATAATCGTAAACTAAAATGGCGATTTGACGTTAGCACATTCCGGCTAATCGGGCGTGATTTGATAACAGATCGAGTTACAGCTCTATTCGAATTAGTAAAGAACTGTTATGATGCTAATGCCCAAAATGTAAATGTTATTTTTGAAAATGTTGGAGTTGGAAAAAAACAAGCAGTTATACGAGTAGAAGATGATGGATATGGAATGTCGTTTGAAGATATCCGAGACAAATGGATGGTTATTGGAACTTCAAGCAAACGCGCTCATCCATATTCACCAAAGCCCTTCAATAGAAGATGTGTTGGAGAAAAAGGCATAGGGCGTTTTGCTGTAGATAAACTTGGAGATAAAGTTTCCGTTATCACCAAAAAAAGAGGTGCAGAAAAGTGGCTAAAAGTTGACATTGACTGGACTTCTTATTATACTGAGAGCGAAGAAGAGGCAGATATTCGTCTATTTACCGATGTTGAGAATGTTTATACTTATAATGATTCCGAAAATCCTGATACATCAGGAACGAAATTGATAATCACTTCCATCAGAGATCCTTGGACCAAGAAGGAAATTGAGCATTTAATGCGTGAAATTTCAAAAATTGTCTCTCCATTTGCGAATTTGAGTTACCCATTCAAAGTTCGGGTAATTGCACCAGAATTTAATATAGACCAAGAATCTATCAGAACATTAGATGACTTTAATAATGCGACCATTTCTCTGAATATAGATTTTGACGAGGATAAAAAGCTTCAGCAGAGCATCTTCTATGATAAGGAAAAGAACATTTTTAGTTACCATCTTATTCCACTCAAATCTTTTGGAGGAATAAGGATTAGGATTTTTTTCTTTGACGAATCAGCCCGTAGAAGCTATCGAAAAGCCTTTCCTAATGATCCTATAGATGGGTTTAAGGTCTATCGTGATGGCATCATCGCTACGCCTTTTGCAGAAACCAATGAAATTCAAGATTTAAAACGTGACATCTTGGGAATTGATAAAAGGGTATATCAGGATATATTCAATAGAATAAGCACACGTGAGTTTTTGGGTGTTATTGACATCACCAAAAATGGGAATCCTCGAATAATAGATGCGACCAATCGACAAGACTTTGTGGATAATGTTGAGTATCGAGAGATGAAAAAATTCATCATTACTCAACTTAATGCTCTTCAAGATTACAAAGTAGAAATGCGTCAAGCAAAACGTGATAATGCACAGGAGGGGCTAAAAGTCGCATCAGATGACATCAGTTCTTTAGTAGAAGCCTTTAACGATATTGTCGCCAAAAAGCCAGAATTGAAGCAGACGGTAGAGCCTCTTATCAAACAAGTTCGTAAGACAGGGCGTAGTGTAAAGACGGCTATTAGCGAGCAAAAAAAGGCTTTAGAGGATTTTACTCGTAAGGAGAACATCTATATGAGTATTATGTCCCTACAACAGTTTGCGATTAATATCACTCATGCTGTTCGTACCACCCTTAATCAGATACGTGATAGGGTGGAGTTCTTCTATCGATATTATCCCGATCCTGAAGAGGAAGAATTGTTCATACTCTATTCTAAAGAGATGTATGAACGTTTCAAAGTACTCAACCGTGTGATTAACTATATGCTCAGTTATTCACAATCGAACTTGACTCCTGAGGAAGTTGATTTAAAAACTACGTTTGAGGAAATATTGGGTGAATACGATGATGTCTTCTCACGTGAAGGGATATCCTTACAGACAGATTTCCCTGATAAGATTGTTCTGAATGCAAATCGACAATTTTTTAGGGATATTCTGCAGAACCTAATAGATAATTCCGTGAAAGCAATGACCAAGTCAAAACCAAAAGTGATTCGTTGCTCTTACGAGGTTCAAAACGATATGTTAGAGATACTTGTTTCAGACACAGGTATAGGTATTCCTCAAGAAGACCATGAACAAATTTTTGCGTTGTATTATACAACGACCGAGTTGCAAGGAGGTGCTGGCATTGGATTGTATATTGTGAAAACTCGTGTCCAGTCTCTTGGAGGCTCTGTCGCTGTCGTTGACAGTGAATTTGGTGAAATAGGAACGACAATAAAAATAACAATACCTTTTAAAAAGTAAATAATTATGGATTTTAAGATAGTCTTTATTGATGATAATATGTCGGAGAAAGAGCCGTTTGTTCAAAATATAAGAAAGCATTACAAAGATGCTGACTGTAACCATGTTTTTCAAAATCCAGACAAAGGTTTGGAATACGTGTTGGAGAATTTGAATAGCAAAATGATAGTATTCATTGACTGGAATTTCAGTGGTCACCACAAAAAAGGCATTGATTTGTTGAAGGAGATTCGCAAAAAAACATCTTTGCTTTATATTGTGATAATGTCGGCCAACCAGTTAAGGACTGATATTCCTCTTGAATCTATCGTTGAAATGATGAACGAGGAGAATTTCTTCTATTTGGACAGAAGCAATGATGACTTTGACTCTGTCATTTCCATCATTGACAGAGTTCGTTCTCAGTGGAGTACAAAATTCGACTGCGTCCTTGAAC
The DNA here is from genome assembly GCF_015560935.1 of Butyricimonas sp. BSD2780061689_150309_C8. NCBI lineage: Bacteria > Pseudomonadati > Bacteroidota > Bacteroidia > Bacteroidales > Odoribacteraceae > Butyricimonas > Butyricimonas sp. BSD2780061689_150309_C8. The sequence goes on along the minus strand of NZ_JADMSV010000018.1, from coordinate 101,019 downwards.
AATGGCTTCTCCGTCATCCAGAAGATAACAACAAAGAAGCCTTTAGCGAAGTCTCCACTGGTAAAACATTTACTTGGGCTGACATCCTTGTTGAGTTGAGACAACAAACGCCTATAGGCAAATCTTTTGAACAAAAGCTTAATGAGTATTATATCTATCAACTAAATCGTTCTAAAAAATAAATATGGGCAAAATATTGATAGCATGTAATAACGATTCTACCACCATACTTCATGATTTCTTAGAATCATGTGCGGACGAGGCTAAACAAATATGTGCTGATAATAGTATTGAATACTCTCCTGTTTACCCTCCAAATTTGAGTGAACAGAATGTTATTGGTGTCATGCCTGAACACCAACTTTGTTTTTTTGCCGGTCATGGTGATACAGATGGAATTTATAATGAGGCCGAAGAAGCTGTAGTCTCAATACATACAACCAACTATAATTTCAAGAATAAAGGTCTTTATTGTGTTGCTTGTTCTTGCGCTCAAAAACTTCATTCACATTTGAAGTCTCTTGAATTACTATTCTTTGTCGGTTATAACGACACGTTCAATGTAAGAGGTGAACGTGAACCTTTTATAAATAGTGCTATGGCAGGCTTGAAAAGTTTTTTGAATGGAGACCCATTAAAAGTAGCAAAAGAAAAAATGATTGCTACGTATGACAATCAAATCGCTACATTAGATACAACTGATCCGATGGCTGCTGTTGAATTGGTTCACAATAAAGAGGCTTTAGTCTTTGATGGTAATGATGATTTATTATTTTCCAACTTACAATAATAATGAACATATTGTATAAAATCATGTACTAACAACTGTTTATTAAGCACGTAATTATAAGATCGCTCCTTATTATATTTGACAGAATGAGAAGTTATAAGTAAACATACTTTTCACTCTGCTTCTTGGGGTGGAGAGATACCCTAAAGCATACTGATCCGAAAGTTGGAGGTGGGCGACAGGAACATTTATCGGGAGTATATCGCTTTTTGCAACTACAAGGGTAAACGGTACGCCATACTGCTCATACGGAGAAAGGCGGTGTATATTCCATAACTATTATAAAAGAGTTGGTACAGCCATCAATGGGTTGCACCAACTCTTTTATAATCATTTTTAATTAGAAGTTCAAATTTCCTTTGTTCCAATTATTATCAAGTTGCTCAATATCACTCATTTTATAAACAATAGAGTATGGATAGTCTTTGTCTTTAAAATCAGCATGAGGGATAACACCTTCTCCTTCATTATACAGAGTTGCAATTATACCGTTAGCGTATTTTTTTGTATAAATATCACCATCTTCAGAGAATCCAAACTGTATTAATTTTTCCTTTTTAATAGGGTCTATATTAATTGTAATGCTTTGGGTTATATCCCTATCCCCAGAACTCTTTAAATGCAAAATAACTTCCAGTCTTTTGAAAAGAGAGAAGAAATCCGGAATTGACATTTCATCAAGTCTAAGCTCAACTAAGGAGTTGTCATTTACCATGTCTTCACATAAAATGGACACATTACACCCATCACCATAAGATGTAAAAAATTTCACCCCTATAGGATGGTAACGTTTTATGTCAACATCTATTTCCTCCAAATATTTTTCCAGAGTTGTGAAATCACTAATATCAGCTGCTGTTGAGCCTACATAATCATTGTATTGAACGGTTGCTTTCATTTTTATATGGATTTGATTACAATCACTATATAGCAACAACTGCGCCAATTTGTTTTCCTATCATCAATAGCTATGATACATGACAAAATGTCATAAAAATAGTTATCGAAGATTGGGACAAAGGTTTCTTTGCTACTTTCTTTGTCCGCCATCATGCTCACTGAAAGAAAGTAGGGCGGCTCTCGCCTCCCACCTCTCAAAAACGGGGGTAAAGCCCCGTCACCATCGTGAACATTTCCTCCAGCATATCGCAATATATCCCTTCGTGCGTTTCTATGTCCTTCGTCCTGCACTCGAATGTCTTTTTGCTGAACGTCTTGCGGTAGAAACGCATATTGTAGAGGTCTGCTCCTCCGTCATAGATGATGTCAAGTCGGTTGGCACTCGTCTTGTTCCTCGCAAGGCTCATGCGTAAACCGTTACCCATGTCTATGAAGTCTTTGCTTCCCGTCATGGCGGCAAAGCGTCTGCCACCTATCTGCTCCAAAATTGTCTTTGCTATCATATTCGTTGTTTTTAGGTGTTATGGTGTGGCGGTGCGGACACTGCCACACCGTTCAAAATTCAGTTTTCTCAGCTATGGGTGTGCATCTTTCCAACCACTTTCTCAGACACTCCATGTTGTACTCGCTCGTTATGACTGCCGTATGGCTGTCAATGGCGGTGAAACGGCTGCTTTCATAACTGTCTATCCACCCCTTCAGGGTATCAACTCCCCATGCTTCGGTATCGTCAAACATTCCGTCCAATGCCGTGATAGGCTCGCTGAACTTGACAATCAGCGTTTGGTAGGTTGTTTCGTTCATCGCTTGTCCTCCTTTCTTTCCTTTGCCGTCAGCCACTTGTCCCGTGCGGCTCGGCACTCGTCCAACGTGGGTTTCACACAAGAGAATAATTCCCCGTCTGTGTAGCGGTAGTCGTATTGCACAAGTATCCGCTTGCGTCTGCCGATACCCGTTTGGAACTTCTCGTATTTCTCTGTCCCTGCTTTCGTGCAGGTGCTTACTCCGTTGATGGTCATCCGTGTACTCATAATCGTTGTTTTTTAGATGGTTAGAAATGTACTGACAACACTCTATTCCGCATCACCATTTCGGGGTTGCTCGTGTAGCGTTGATGCAGGTAGAAATGGTGTGAGCCGAAGCCGTAAAGAAAGAACTTGTCAAGTTCGTGCTTCTCGGAAAAGTCTTTTACGCTTGCTCTTAACTGCTCCTCACTCTGACAAAGAGTGAGGAGGTTTATAAATTCAAGGAACATCGTGGGGATTTTATCGTCCCACAAACAAATCATACTTTCAATTCTTACTTCCATGCTGTTATGTATTATAAGTTGATATTATGCTGCGTTCATCCGCTGACGGATAAGTTCGGCATTGTCCTCCACAAGCCGGATGATGCGGTCGTGGTACTCGGTATTAGAATTGCATACCCCTCTGCTCTGTACCACTTTCAGTGTTTTCAGTGACACCTCTATCGTTTCAATCCGTTTGCCGTCAATGGTGGCAGATAGGATGAGGGAGTTTGCCTTGTTGTGATAACCGCCCACGCAATGGTGCATCATCCGTCCTTCCTCAATCATTTCCTCCACGCTTTCAATGACTTTGACAAGAATAAGGTTGTCGGAGAATACAAGCCCGAAGAACATTCCTTTGGCTTTCAGATAGTTTTTCTCGTCCTCAACTGCTTTCCTGCGTTGCTCTTCAGTCCGTTCACGCTCCCTTTGGCGGTTGCGCTTTATGACCAATTTGTCGTGTTCGGCTTTGAGGTCGGCAGGGCAAACGTATTTTGGGCTGTTCGTGTCCTTGCCGAAATGACGGAGCAGGTCTATGGTGTCACGCCACATTGAGCCGTCCGAAATGGTGTAGCCGTTGCGGATGCAAATCTTGACGGATGCCCAATACCGCTCCATGTCAAAGAAACTGCGGATATAATGACGTAACATGGCGTATTGCCCTGCCTTCAAGAGCGTTTCTGCTCGGCTGTCGGAAAGGATTGCCGTGAAAAGGTCATACGGCAGGATATTGTGATAGTCCCCGTTGAAGCCGTTGCGTTTCAATTCGGGGATGAAACGCTGTCGGGGATAGGTACACACAGGTGTTATATCGTATGCGTGAAGTCTGTTGTTCTTGCGTACCTCCATGTCGCTGTATTCCGCCCATTGGTCGTAATACAACATTGACATACCACGCAGTCGGGCAACGGTGGTGGTTGTGCCTTTGGGCGAAATCCACCTCTGCACCACTTCATAAATGGAATACTCGGCTGCTTGCCCTGCCTTGTATCGGGACTTCACGAAGAAGAAGCGTATCACTTGGTACTGCTTGCTGGTGGTGACGATGGAGAAGTACTCGTTCTCGCTGAAAACACTCTTTCGGGTGCGCAACGCTTCCAACTGCATACCGCAATGTGGGCAGATACATCCGCAAAGGGTGTCTGCAAGGTCGTGGTCGCTCTTCCACGAATGTCCGCACTCGGTGCAGATGTTCGTGCCGTCCGCTCTCTTGATTGCATAATGCTTGAAGCAATGGCGGAAAGCGTATGCCTTTTGTGTGGCGTTCAATCTCGGTAGCCGCTTGCTCAAACGTGCGACTTCCTGCTGTATGCGTGTTCTCGGTTTCATAATCAAAAGTCGAATAAGGATTGTTGAACTTGGGTTGTCTGTTTGGCGGTCTTAGGCTTGTTGCGGTTTTGCAACTTGCGGACTTCCTCCTCTTGGTATTGTCGGATAGCGTTCTGCCGTGCCTCCGCCTTTTCCTCTGCGGTGAGTTCCACCACATGGTTCACGGCTATGTGGCATTGGATAGGCTTGCCCACCTCTATCTCGTTCTCGTCATAGTAGTGTACGGCTTGTCCGTATATCTCGCCGTCCGTGAAGCCGTTGCAACCGCTTTTCTGCACATAGTTCAGAATGTAGGTCACACAATCGTCTATATTCTTGGCAGGGTTGCGGTAGTTCTTCGCAAAGAGCGCATCTTCCGCTGCACGTTGCTCCAAATACATCTGTATCGTTCTCTTGAAATGGTCTGTCGTTTTCATATCGCTGTCGCTTTAGATTGTCTGTTTCAGTATCTCTCTCCAATATGTCGGCTCAACCTCGCTCAAAAGGAAGTCTGTAAAGTCCTTCCGTGCGTCCTTATTCAGTTCGTGGTAGAGTTCACGGAACACGGATATATTGCCGTTGATGTATGTTTCCACCATGTACTCGAATATGTTGTCCACCTCATAGTATCTGCATTGTTGCTCTACGGTCTTGCTTCTTCTCTTTGCCATGTCGATTAAAGATTAAAGGGTGAATAACCAAAGGATGAAGCCGAAAAAGACGATTGTGGAAAGGATAGCCACTATTACACCTATCGCCACTCGGAACACTCCGTTTACTATCTCTCTGACGATGCCCCAAAGGATGCCGAATACCCAAAGGACGGTGCGCATGATTAAGTTGCATATTGCAAGCCCCATGTATTGCGCCACTTGTCTGAAATCTGCCGTTGCTGTCATATCTTTGCTGTTTTTGATTTTTTGTTTTTTAATGCGGATTCATGAGCTGAGGGAGTTGAGTTTCAAACTATCTTATCTGCCTCTCGTTTATCCGACATTTTTTTTAATGCGTCTTTCTGTCGCATCGGTCGTTTTCGTTTCGGGTGCTTAAAAAGGTAGGGATTAGGGAATGCAAGGTTTTTCAGGAAAAATACTACCCACAGGGCTGGAGATTTTTCCCGAAAACAGGAGGCTTGACCTTGTTTTCCCGTCAAATCCCGGAGTTACCTTTGCGCCCAGAACGGAAATGACTGCCTGATGCGGTCCACTGAAAGGCGCGAAAATGGAGGTAAACGGAAGTAGAGGCAGATTAGACAGAAAACTTCAAAAGAGAAATCCGTGAAAAAAGGAAGTCTCCCCCCCCCAAAAAAAGGACATAGCCGGTAGCGTGAAACCGGGCAAACCACCTGCAAGGAAGTATGGTTCTATCTGTCTGGTCAGATGTGTCGGGGCGGGCAGATAAAATCATTCTTCCCGGTTTGCCTGCTGTGGGTGACGGCTTGTTCCATTTATGGACAAGCGGTCATACACGGCTTTCCGCTTCCGGCTCAAAAGAACAACGAAAATGAAAAATCATCTGAAAAGCCGTAAAAGCACCTCTTGGCATAAGCACAAAAGAAATGGGCCTTGCCTCATTAGTCTAAACAGTTGTTTAGGTGTGAGGCAAAGCCCTTTTCTCAGCTTATGCGGTAGTCGGCACACGTTCGTTCAAAATTCTTTTGTACGATGGTGTGCCGACGGATAAAATCGCTTTTACGGAAAAACCTATATGATAAAGAAAAAATCAGGGAGATTCATTTCAAAATCTCCCGTTTTATTGTTACTTTTGCATACGAAGAGTTCTTTGAAGGTTACGCAATGCGCAGAAGAATAATGCAGCAGATAACTAACTAAATCGTAACCTATTACTATTATGAGCAATTAACCTAAGCTCATTTCCAATAAATTACACTCTTTTCGTAACTTCCGAAAACAAGTATACAAAGAATTCAATAAAAAGGTTTAAACTTAACTTACAAATTTGTTAATTATTTCCTTTATTGTATTTTCAGCCTTGCTTATTCTAACCATTTCATACATCAGCCTACTCACTTACGAGATAACCAGAATCCCTACTTCTGTTGAAAGCGGAACTCATCCACCATATCCAGTAACACTGCCCCGTAACGTTCCACGATCTTTTTTCCAACTCCGGGAACTGCCAGCAATTCCTTTGAATTCGTGGGCAGCGTGTTACTGATTCCCAACAAAGCTTTCTGCTGCAATACCGTATACACGGGCAATTTCAATCGTTCAGCCTCTTTGTTCCTCCAAGCACGAAGAGTTTCATATAACTTCGAATGTAATATATCAGGAGAAATCTCCACTTTCTCCGCTCCGGCACGTTTCGCCTTAATCTTCACTTTCGGGGCATCAATTAACGCCTTCGCCTTCGCTCGTAAATAATCTTTTACAGAAAAACCGTTCCCGATCACTTTCAACGTTTCAAGTTTCAAGTTCACCTCTCCCCGAAAACGTTCCATATTTTGTTCCACCAACTTCCTCACCTCCTTGTTATCAATCTCCGGAATAGCCTCTTCCAAGAATTTTCCAAAAATAGACATCGTATGTTCCCGGAAATATTCCGCCCCCTTCTTCACCCGGTCTGCGATCACCGGATCCGCCTCGTAATTCCCTTCTTCCGGCATCAACCGTTCCAACTGGTTCTGAAACCGTTCGGCCACCGCCAACAATTCCTCTGCGCACTTGGCTCCCGCCACCCGGTAACGTTCCACCCAATCGGGATACAACCGACGCAACTGCTCATCCAGCACCCGGTACAAATAATGTAACCTCCACCGGATCGTCTCGTAATCGAATTGTTCCAGCAACAACTCCCTGAAATAAGACTGCCGGGCCTGTTGCAATTCCTCCTTATTCGGCTCCTTCTGTTCCGCCTCCCGCACGAATTCATCTATTGCCCCGTCACTCACCAGTGAACGCACGGTTACTGGGGAACTCAACACAAGTCCCTCGAACGTCTTGCAACGGCTCAACGCCACGTACACCTGCCCGTGAGCAAATGCTGCATTGGCATCCACGATCGCCCGTTCAAACGTCAACCCTTGGCTTTTATGAATCGTAATCGCCCACGCCGTTTTCAACGGGTATTGCTTAAACGTTCCCTCCACCGTCTCCGTGATCTCCCGAGTCTCCTCGTCTAACGTGTATCTCGTGTTCGTCCATTCCTCCGGGGTCACCTGAATCTTCAGACCATCCTCTTTTCCTACCACCTCGATGGAACGGTCATTAATAGCCGTGATTTTACCGATTTTCCCGTTGTAGTAACGTTTTTCCGGTGATGAATCATTTTTCACGAACATCACCTGTGCCCCCTGTTTCAACACCAACGTCTCCTCCGTGGGATAAGAATAAGTGGGAAAATTATCCTTCACTTCTGCCTTAAACGAATAAGCCCTAGTCGATAATTCTGCCATTTTCACGTCGTTAATCCTTTGTGCTTGGTGGTTATGTGTTGTCAACGTGATATACCCCTCGTCATCCGAAGGCTTAAAGCCCGGTACATACCTCCGGTTTAACATCCCCAACACCGCAGCATCCACCCGGTTCTCCCGTACCCTGTTCAACAGGTCCACGAATTCCCGATCCTGTTGCCTATAAACGTGTTTCAACTCGATTGCCACGTAACGGGTGGCTGCCAAAGCCTTACTATGGAAAAAGAACGCCGATGCGTAATGTTGTTTCAACAACGCCCACTCGTCCTCTTTCACCACGGGAGCCAACTGCTGCAAATCACCGATCAACAACAACTGCACCCCACCGAAAGGCTCGTTCTTAGAGCGGTAACGACGCAACATATCATCCACCGCATCCAGCAAATCTGCCCGTACCATACTGATCTCGTCAATCACCAGCAAATCAATCGTCTTGATAATATTGATCTTTTCCCGGTTAAACTTGTGCGTGTATTGCAATTTTTCACCTCGCTCCACCGTATCCGAACTTCCCGGCACGTATGGCCCGAACGGCAACTGGAAGAAAGAGTGGATCGTCACCCCACCCGCGTTAATTGCCGCCACTCCCGTGGGAGCAACCACAATCATCCTTTTGGGTGATCTCCGTTTCAATTCCCGCAGAAACGTAGTTTTTCCCGTTCCCGCTTTTCCTGTAAGAAACACGTTCACTCCCGTATATTCCAAAAAGTCATACGCCAATTCCAGTTGAGGATTACTTTCCATGAATCAAGATTTTACACGAATTATCATTCTATTCGGCCTTCACAGACACGCAACTCGTACAAAGGTAGAAAAATAATCTATTCGTATCACGGCAATTATACACAATCACGTACACCTCTTGATATTTTCGATTATTTTTTAGGATTATTCTTTACAGATTCATATATTTGTAGAAATTACATACAATACCATTTATGAGATTTCAAAACTTCATCATGGGCATTCCGTATCGGGTTCGTGCCTAATTTAATCCCGGAAAAATTCCTCCGGACTTTTTTAAAACTTTCCTCCTAACCGGGAAGTATCAAGGTATTGTTTTCTCACTTTTAATATTGATATAAAATTACCATGAATAACTGGAAAAAGGTATTCGCAATTATATGGACAGGACAGTTTTTCTCCATACTGACCAGTTCGCTCGTTAATTTTGCCATCATTTTATGGCTAACCTTTGAAACTAAATCGGCAGAAACTTTGGCTTTCGCCACGATTGCCGCCATGTTACCGCAAGGCATCTTAGGTATGTTTTCCGGAGTATTTATCGACCGGTGGAGCAGGAAGAAAATCATGATCCTGTCTGACAGTTTCATTGCTTTCTGCACACTTATTCTAGCCTTTTTATTTTATTTCGAACAAGCGGAAGTTTGGCAAATCTATCTATTGTTAGCACTACGATCGATAGGTTCAGCTTTCCATGCTCCTGCAATGCAAGCATCTATCCCATTACTCGCTCCAGAATCTCAATTATTACGGATCGCCGGGATCAACCAGATGATCAATTCTGCCTGTAATATAGCCGGACCAGCTTTAGGAGCCTTGGCAATTACCACGCTGGCCATGCCTGTCGTGCTTATGCTCGACGTGATCGGAGCCATACTCGCCTGTACCTCGCTGGCTTTCGTCAAAATACCGAACCCTCCACCCGGTGAACACGCGGGAGAAAACAATGTCCTTCAAGACTTAAAAGAGGCTCAACGGGAGGTTGTCAGCCACCGGGGGATGCCATTATTGTTAATCCTCTCAATCATAGCCACATTTTTTATCATGCCAGTCAGCGTGCTTTTCCCTTTAATGACCCTCAATCACTTTTCGGGAGATGCTTTCCAAATGAGTCTGATTGAAGCCATCTGGGGAGTCGGAGCCCTATTTGGGGGAGTAGCCTTGAGTATCAAACAATACAAGATCAACAAAATCACGCTGATCAACCTGACATACATCCTCTTGGGAGCCGGATTCACGGCATCTGGCCTACTATCTCCCAATGCCTTTGTCTGGTTCGTCGTGTTTACCGCATTTGAAGGCGTGATCGGGTCATTATACTTTGCCTCGTTCACAGCCGTTATCCAGACGAAAATCAACCCGGCAATACTCGGACGAGTATTTTCCATATACATGAGCCTTAGTATGCTCCCCTCCATGCTCGGATTAATGAGTACCGGGTTTATTGCCGATCACGTGGGGATTACAAACACGTTCGTCATTGGTGGGCTCGTGATATTAGCTATCGGGGTTATATCATTCTGCCTCCCGTCCTTGTTGCAAGTGGGTAAATTGACCGTTAACGGGAAAACCCACAATATCTAAAGTATATAAATTAAAAGCCACCTCGAAAAAGGTGGCTTTTAAATATCTGATCAATTCGATAGATTACTTTCCGGCACGAGCTTTATACTCTTTCAAACCGTCTTGCAAGAATTTCACGAAAGCATCCCGATCTTTATTATAACCTCTAGCGGGTTGTAATACATGCGGTTTCAATACTTTCTCGTTACCTTTACGGCTATCTAACAAGATATAGTTCGGTTGAGCGTTCGACTCGAATTGCTTGATCTGGAAGTCTGTATTCTTCTTTCCAAGCGTGTTTTTCTTCTTTCCGTCATACTCTGACACGTAAACCTCTTCTGCTGGTAATTTGGTCTTATCGTCCACGTAAAGAGCCACGATAATATAATCATTCTTCAACATTTCAAGCACACGAGGATCAGACCAAACACTTTGTTCCATCTCACGACAGTTCACACAACCGTGACCGGTGAAATCAATGAACAAGGGTTTATCTTGAGCTTGTGCGGCTTTCAATGCCTGATCATAATCGAAATAACCATCCAACCCGTGGGGCAAGTGCAAGAAATCAGAGTATTTTACAGGTTCGTTGGATGCGGCACTAGCAGCTCCTTGTGTTCCACCTACCTGCACGCCACTCTTCATAATCTCTTTCGCGTTGTCACGCACGATACGGTTAATATCGAAGTCAATCGTTTCTTGTGGCGGGAAATATCCGGCCAAAGCTTTCAACGGTGCCCCGAACATACCCGGGATCAAATAGATCACGAATGACATGGTAATAATAATCATCACCAAACGAGGTACTCCGATATATGGTAAATCGCTATCGTGAGCGAATTTGATTTTACCCATCAAGTACAATGCTTGTAACGTGAACACAGCTACCCAGATAGCGATGTAAACCTCACGGTCTAACAATCCCCAGTGGTAAGTTTGGTCTGCTACCATCAAGAACTTGAATCCAAGGGCAACCTCCACGAATCCTAATACAACTTTCACCGCATTTAACCAACCTCCTGATTTCGGTAGATTGCTTAATTTTGAAGGGAAGAAAGAGAAGAATCCGAAAGGCAATGCCACGGCGATAGAGAATCCTAACATACCGATGATCGGGCGTAATACAGATCCGCGTGCAGCCTCTACCAACACGGTTCCAACGATCGGGGCGGTACAAGAGAATGACACCAATACCAACGTGAATGCCATGAAGAAAGCTCCGATGTAACCACCTTTATCAGCTTGTTTATCCGATTTATTTACCAACCAAGACGGTAACACGATCTCGAACGCACCAAAGAAGGATGCAGCGAAGATCATGAATATAATGAAGAAACAAATATTAGGCAGCCAGTTCGTACTCAACCAGTTAATGAATCCCGGTCCTAACAAGAACGAAATGATCAATCCTAAAGCGGTATAGATACCAACGATAGACAAGGCGAAGAAAATAGCTTTTGCCTTTGCTTTTGCTTTATTACTATCCCCATGCATGAAGAATGACACCGTCATCGGGATCATCGGGAACACGCAAGGCATCACAACTGCCAGTAATCCACTACCAAAAGCCACCCAGAAGAACAGCCACAAGGAATCATCCTCGGTTGCATCCTTCGTTTCATCGGCAGCAGCAACAGTAGCTTTATCGGCACCTTTGTTACCCAACTCGATCGCGAAATCCTTCTCTCCCGGCACACAAGCACCTTCCTGACAAGCCTGAAATTCAACGCTTCCTTTCACGGTAGTAATGGAAGGATCGGTAACTTTGATCTTTTGGGTTACGGTGTAATTATTTGAATAATACCACACATCGACTCCGAAAACATCATCATGCTTTTTACTTGGTTCACTCTCCTCGGCCGTACCCACTAATTCGATTCCCTCTCCCACTTTCTCAATGGTAATTGATGTAGGCATGGGACCACCTGCCGGGGTTGACATGGAGTAAACCGTCCACCCGGGTTGAATGGTTGCTTTAAAGGTTAAAGCGTATTCGTTATCCCCGGTTTTCTTCTGTGAAAACGTCCAACTTGTCGGGTCAGACATTTGAGCGAAAACCGAAAAGGTTCCCACGAACAACGTAAAGATCAACGTCAATAGTCTCTTTTTCATAAAAAATTATTTAATAAAACATCAATTTGCATGCTTCTCGAAATCGTATGCATTATCACACAGTGGACGCAAAAGTACCATATAATTTGTTCTCACACAAATTCATGGTACTATTTTAACATCGTTTTAAGATGGAATGACGAAACTGTAAGTAAAAACACCTACTCGGGTTCTATTTCTCTATTAAAACGATTAAAAAACTTATATTCGTAAATATAAAAAGAGGGTACTCCGACCACCTTTAAATGGATATGGTGCTTGAAAGCCCACTTCCTACGCAAAGACCAGAAACCTTTTTTCAAATACGCCTCCACAAAGGGGTGTACTTTCAATACCAGATTCTTGATTTTCTTCTCCTCGACCAAGAACTCAAGCTGGTCTTCAATCTTATCAATCACTAAAACAGCTGCATCTGCTTTACCGGTTCCATGACACACGGGACAAGTCTCCGTGGTCGTCACGGTCATTTCCGGACGTACCCGCTGGCGCGTGATTTGCATTAATCCGAATTTACTCAGAGGGAGTATGGTATGCTTGGCACGATCGAGTTCCATTGCCGAACGCATCTTATCGAACAACTTCTGGCGGTTTTCCGCTTGTTGCATGTCAATAAAGTCGATCACGATAATACCTCCCATGTCTCGCAATTGTAACTGACGAGCCACCTCGTCGGCAGCAGCCAAGTTTACTTCCAAGGCATTTGATTCTTGGTCATCGCCCAATTTCACACGATTCCCGCTATTCACGTCTATCACGTGAAAAGCTTCCGTGTGCTCTATAATAAGGTATGCCCCGTTTTTAAACGAAACGGTACGTCCCAGCGAAGACTTGATTTGCTTGTCCACCCCAAAATGATCGAAGATCGGTACCTCGGTTGACACAAATTTAACGATACCTTCTTTCTCCGGAGCTATCGTGCTGATATAACGCTTAATTTCTTTACTCAATGCTAAATCATTCACATAAATGTTCTCGAACGAGGGATTCAATATATCCCGGAGAATAACGCTGGTTCGGTCAATCTCTCCCAAAATCAGCTTGGGAGGCTCTATATCCCGAAGATGTTTGAACGCGGTCTCGAAACGTTCAACAAGTTCTGTTAATTCACTGTCAAATAGCTCGGCATTCTTGCCTTCGGCGACAGTTCTCACGATCACCCCGAAATTCTTGGGGCGTATACTTTCAATCAGTCTTTTCAAACGCTTCCGTTCTTCGACCGATTTTATCTTTTGTGACACGGATACCTTTTCCGAGAAAGGCATCAGAACTAGGTGGCGCCCGGCAATACTCAACTCGGAGGTCAAGCGCGGGCCCTTGGTGGAAATAGGTTCTTTCGCAACCTGCACGGCAACATATTGGCCGACAGAAAGCACGTCCCCGATCTTCCCGTTTTTACTGATTTCCGGCTCCAGTTTTAACTTGGCTACAGGCATCCCCTTCCGGGCTATACATTGCTTTATATAGCTATCCAAAGAATAAAACTGGGGACTGAGATCAAGGTAATGCAGGAAGGCATCCTTTTCATAGCCGACATTAACGAAAGCGGCATTCAAACCGGGCATGATTTTCTTCACTTTCCCGTAATAGATGTCACCTACCGCAAATTTAACGCTAGTCTTCTCCGTTGTCAACTCTACCAACCGCTTGTCCTTTAACAAGGCGATTACTACTTCTTCCGCTTTTACATCTATGACTAACTCAGTATTCACTACCTGATCAATTAATGTATTAATCAAAATAAACCTAAAGGCATAGCCCTTAGGTTTATAATCTCTAACTCACAAACGATGACTACTTCTTTTTGTGTCTGTTCTTTCTCAGTCTCTTTTTCCGTTTGTGAGTGGCCATCTTATGTCTCTTTCTTTTCTTTCCGCTTGGCATAATTTCACTCCTTTCTTATTTTACTTGATCTTTCACCTGATTGACGAAACTCTTCGAAGGCTTGAACGAAGGAATAAAGTGTTCAGGAATCTTGATCGTTACATTTTTAGAAATATTACGAGCGGTTTTCTCAGCTCTCTTTTTCACTACAAAACTTCCAAAACCTCTTAAATATACATTTTTTCCATCAATCACAGAACCTTTTATTGCTTCCATAAAAGCTTCAACTGTAGTTTGTACCGCAGCTTTCTCGATACCAGTGGTTCTTGAAATTTCATTCACGATGTCCGCCTTTGTCATTTTCTTTAAGTATTTAGTATTCAATATTATATTTCATTTCTTCTAAATTTCAGACTGCAAATATATATCTTTTCCACAAACAATGAAACAAACTACCGCATTTTTGTCAATATTTTTTGTGTTCTATATCTTTAATTGTCAACATCGGACACATCCCTGCACCACTTTTTCCAACAAGCCTTTACCTTGCCTGTACCTCATTTAAACTGGTAACAACAAAGTTATTACTTTCAATGATCGGGAATAAATCACGAATCATAACAAGATGGCATTGGGATTATTTTTTTTCTCCGAAATTATTCCGTAATTTGTGACAAATTTTAATCCATACATATTATACATGGTAAACAAAGTTATTCTTATCGGTAATGTCGGGGCTGACCCGGACGTAAAATATCTCGAAGGAGGTGTTGCCGTGGCAAGATTCAGCCTTGCCACGTCGGAGGTGTACAATAATAAAAACGGAGAACGTGTAACTCAAACCGAATGGCACAATATCGTTCTCTGGCGGAATCTGGCTCAAATAGCCGAAAAATACGTTCGCAAGGGGATGATGCTTTACATCGAGGGACGTATCAGAACCCGTTCATGGGACGACCAAAACGGGGTGAAAAGATACACGACCGAGATTTACGGGGATAATTTCCAGATGCTATCCCGCAAACAGGATAACGGGGATAAACCTCAAGACACGCACATGCCACAAGCACCCGATTTAAGCGGTGGTGACGACAGTGACGATCTCCCGTTCTGAAAGATAAAAGCTAAAAATTAAAAACTAAAAGTTTGAAGTAAACGATTTCGAACAAGGAAATCAGGCTTTAAACGATTAGTTTTTAGTTTTTATCTTTTATCTTTTAGTTTTTCTATGTATCTTTCGGCGATATTTAAGTTTAACCAATTATATAAATTTTGGACACAGATTATATTCCCCTTGCCGGGCAGATTTTTACAGGTGCATTCACCCTCATCGATTTAATTTTCGTCATTATCTTATTGCTTTTATTATTATGCTCGGCATTAATTTCCGGTTCGGAGGTTGCCTATTTCTCACTTTCTCCTTCGCAATTAAAATACTTGGAAGACAACGGGTACGAGAAGGCCCGCAACCTGCAACAGAAACCCAACCGACTACTCGCCACGATTTTAATATCCAACAATTTCGTGAACGTGGCCATTGTCGTGTTGTCCACCTATCTGGTAAATTCATTATTTGATTTCTCGGCTTATCCCACGTTAGGTTTCATTATCCAAGTGATCGTGGTAACGTTCGTGATCTTACTGGCCGGAGAAATCATTCCTAAATTATACGCCAACCGCTCCCAGTTGAACATGGTGATTTTCATGGCAGGTCCACTGACCTTCCTGTCTCACCTGTTCCGTCCGCTATCCGCCCTGTTGATCGGTTCCACCTCTATTATCAGCAAGCGCATGGATAAAAAGGATAATTTATCCATCGACCAATTATCCAAAGCCTTGGAATTAACCAAGGACACGGCAATCAACGAGGAAAAAGACATTTTGGAAGGCATTGTCCGTTTTGGTAATATTGACGCGGTTGACATCATCCGTCCCCGCATCAACGTGATCGCCATTGACGGGAGTTCAAGCTACCAACAAGTGAAAGAGATCATCACGGAACACGGTTACTCACGTATGCCCGTGTACGAGGAAAACCTGGATAACATCACGGGAATCCTCTACGTGAAGGATTTATTACAACATCTGGATGAGAAAGAGGACTTTCGCTGGCAAACCTTAATTCGTCCTGCCTATTTTGTCCCGGAAACCAAAAAGATCAACGACCTGCTGGAAGAGTTCCAAACGAAAAAGGTACACTTGGCGATTGTTGTTGATGAATACGGGGGAACCTCCGGAATCGTCACGATGGAAGATATTATCGAAGAGATCGTGGGCGACATCAACGATGAATACGACGAACAGGAAATTGTTTACACGCGGGACAAGAATGGGGCATATATTTTCGAGGCCTCCACGCTGTTGAACGATTTCTACAAAATCACGGACATAGAGGAGGATTCATTCCAAGAAGTGGAGGGAGATGCAGACACCTTGGCCGGACTGATCCTTGAAATCAAGGGGGAACTTCCTCACAAGGACGAGGTGATTACATACAAAGAACATCAATTCAAAGTACTCGAAGTTGACAACAGGCGAATCAAGAAAATTCAATACAAAAAGACCGGGCAAGTCCCTCTCTCGTCTATAACTGCCCCGCCGATAAGCTAGGACAAGTACTCTACAAATATACACCCCTTACATAGCATGAACACCGGTTCGTGTTCATGCCATGTATATGCTATGTTCATGCTATGTTCATGAGCTAGACTATCGGCGGGGGAAGGGATACCCAAAGGCGGACAAAGGGGCGTTCATCGAACACTTTTAATTCCCACTAAAACATAGCCTTCCCATGTGCCGTGTAAGGAACATTTATTCCCAATATCTTACACAAGGTAGGTAATAAATCCGACATCGTGTAGTTCCCTTTCAAATCGGCCTTCACTCCCGCACCGTATAAATACAGGGGAACAATCGGACGCTTGGTATGCCGGAAATAAGTATCCTCCAACTCTTTCAGTTCCGAAACCCAAGTCGGATGGATACAGAAAAAGACATCCCCACTACGTTTGTGAGAAAACGAATTCTGAACCAACCGATTTACCCCTTCCGGGAAGGAAGTGTGCGTTAATGAATAGGCTGTCATGACTTTGGCTACCCCCTCGAACTCGATCATAAAATCAGCCACCTTATCCTGCATTTCTTTCAGATTTATCTTCTTCTGCTCGATCAGATCCCGGTTCAAATAAATTTGTCCCTGATCATAATCGGAAATCCAGTCACCCGGCCCGTAAACCAAACCCAAGTAAGACTTCAACAAGGCCACAGATTTAAATATACTAAAATAATCAGAATTCACTTTAATCTTCCGCAAATCCTCCGGCATCAACTCCCGCATCTCGGAAAAGGTCACGAACAGCGTGTAGTTTCCTTTCCCGACCCGGGCATCCAACTTACTTACCAATGCCGCAATATCCATATCCAAACGGATCAACATATCCTTCTCCTCGCTCGAATCTATCGTGAAATCCCGGGACATATAGTCTAAACAGGAAAAGTTCAAGGCTAGCAAATCCGGATCATTATCCACTCCCAACCTTTCCTCGTCAATCAATTTTTCGGCCAACACCCGTACCAATGTATTCGCGTAAGGTGTAGCTTTCAAAACCCGGTAAGTATTATATTCCTTCTTTGCCCGGGCTATATCATAATAGAAATGATTCGTCAGGCGAATACGGGCAGCCGACTTATCCTCGTCAGACAACATCATCCATCCTTTATTCACAAAATGATCGCTCTCGACCCATGTATTATACATTCTCAACCATTCGGGTAATTCCGAACGATAATAAGAAGAGGACACCCATTTACCCGTTTTCTCGCTGAACCAGATGGCCATATCGGCACTACTTCCCCCACTTAGAACAGCTTCGTCACCATTCATGGCAATACTGAACACTCGGGACATGGGATTATTCCAT
Organism: Butyricimonas sp. BSD2780061689_150309_C8; assembly: GCF_015560935.1. Lineage (NCBI taxonomy): Bacteria > Pseudomonadati > Bacteroidota > Bacteroidia > Bacteroidales > Odoribacteraceae > Butyricimonas > Butyricimonas sp. BSD2780061689_150309_C8. The sequence continues at coordinate 83,137 of NZ_JADMSV010000018.1, read as the reverse complement.
TTCATGGCGCTCCCCAAGCTCATCGTCTGTAAATAATCGGGAGACAAACTTTTTATACTATCTGCCTGTTGATCACCGATTTCCGTATAACGATCGGATTGAGTAGAATACTGACGTTTCCGGCGTAAACGATCGTACCACGCCCTCGACACGATCCCATGTTCCGTGGGTAACATACCCGTGTAAATCGACGCGTGATCCACCCCGGTTTGCGTGTAAAAATAGTTATAATTCATATTCACCCTGGCTCCTTGTTTCATGATCCGCTTCAAACCATTATCCGACAATTCGTTAGCATACATATCCATCCATTCCGGATAAAAATGGCTGATCACCACTCCCACTATCAATTTCGGTTTTTCTTCCGCGAAAACACCAGATACCCAAGCCAATACACTCGCTAATAACAATAACTTTTTCACGATCGTTTCTATTTTATAAATTCGTATTTCTGATCCCAAGTTTCAAATCCTCAGTATAGACACAAAAATAATCAGAATATGATAATTTACAACTTATAATTCTTTCAATTCTTAATTGTTTCGTATCTTTACGGCAAGAATCTAAAATAACCATATCCATTATGACTGAGAAAAAGTGCCAGTTGACAGAAAAACTGAGGAACTATGTTTATCGCTACGGAACTGAATTATCGGACGATAAATTGAAGAAAATGGGAACTTCTCTTGAGGAGATTAACGAGAATTTCTCAGACATGGAAGACATCGCGAAGAGTATCTTCGAGCAAGAGCGTATTGCTTTTGAAAAGATATTCAAAGAATACGATTTCGACGGATGGAACGCGATTGACATTCTACTACTGGTTGGAAACGAAATCCACCAGCGCTTTTTTAACGTGTCACCTTCCGTCAGCTACAAATTAGCCGAGGCGTTCCCAGAACTATTCGAACAGCACAAGCTGGAACGTTCCAATTTTATCTACGAGAAGATTAAAATTAACATCGAAAAGGGGATGCAACAAGGTATGTATAAAAACGACGTATCAAGTGAAATGGTTGCCCGCATGTATATTGCCAAACTGAATGATATTCACAATCAAGAAATCTACCCTCCCGAAGTCTTTGATTTCGCTACAATTTTCAACAATTTGATTGACGGGGTAATCAAAACCATCACGAACGAGGATGGATGGCAATATTACAAACAGCGTAAACAACTGTATAGCGTATTAAGTTTTAACAGGTAAAAAAGAAAACAATGAGTGCAAAATATCAAATCGATGACATTGATCGCAAGATCTTGTCTCATCTTGTAAAAAATGCAAGAATTCCCTTTTTGGAAATAGCCCGGGAATGTGGCATATCCGGAGCCGCCATCCACCAACGCGTGAAAAAGATGGAAGACTCCGGTATTATCGAAGGTTCCCGTTTTATCGTGAAACCCGACGCACTTGGTTTTGGAGTATGTGCTTTTATCGGGGTTATCCTTGACCACGCTCACACCTACAAGACTGTCGTGAAAGAGATTGAAAGCATCCCGGAAGTTACAGAATGTCACTTTATCACGGGCGGTTTTACCTTTTTGATTAAATTAAGATGCAACGATCACCAGCACTTGATGGATATTCTGATCAACACGTTACAGAACATCCCCGGTATCGCTAAAACCGAAACATTCATCTCCTTGGATCAGCTTATCGAGAAACAGATAGCCCTATCCCCACAGGACAAATAGTCGTTTTAAGTTAAATCAAACCGTCATATTTTTCTTCTTCCTGGATAGTTTTGGGGCAATTACTTTCAATACTCCAGGAAGTACTTTTACCTTTACCGGAGACTCCAAAGTATACGGGTCCCCATCAATATGCGCTTTATTCAAGTCTCCTTCCAAAATCGCCTCCCTGCATTGGATTTCGCTAAAATAAGGAAGTCGAGCGATCTTGGAATTCATAAAGCAATAGAGGAAACGAGGTATTTGATAATATTTAGGCCTCTTCAAAATGCAAATATCAACCAGCCCGTCCCGTAACGAAGCTTTGGGGGCTATCGAGGCATTATTTCCATACTGGGAACTATTGGCAACACTCAAAACGAAACAATCTTCCTCCCACGTTTTCCCGTCTATATGAAACACGTAACGCTTACCGGGGTAACGAAACCACATATGTATGATTGAATAGATGTAAGAGAATATACCCCGGATCTTCATCCTACTAAAAAAGTGTGCCACCTCGGCATCAAAGCCGAAACCACTCACGTTCAACGAGTAATGGCCATTAATCTCCACGACATCAATATCCGTGGTCTCACTTTTCAAAATCTGTTTCAACGCTTTATTCATCATCTGGGAAAAACCTAAATGACGGGCAAAGCCGTTACCACTCCCTAAAGAGATCACGCCAAAAGCGATGCCCGTATTTATCAAGGCAGTACCGATTTCATTTACCGTACCATCCCCTCCTGCCGCAATGATATGCGTGTAATTCTGATGCTTGGCCTGCTCCACGATCTCTTTCGCATGCCCGGCATATTCCGTGAAACGTATATTGTACTCGATGTGTTTGTACGCCGCAATATGCCTTATCCGGTAAGGAATCTCCCAGCCCAAACCGAACCCCGATATAGGATTCACGATAAACAATATTCGATAATGAACCATTTCAATTTTAGATTTATTGATTTTAGATTTTAGATTTCCACGCACAAACCTGACACTTTTTTGTCGCAAATCATAAATCTATTCATTGTCAATTTTCAATTGCTAATTGTCTTTCCGTCCGATTCCGTAATACATATAACCGAATTCTTTCATCTGTTCCGGACTATATATATTTCTTCCGTCAAATATAATTTTATGCTTCAATGCTTTTTCGATAAAAGTAAATTTGGGAATCTTGAATTCGGCCCATTCCGTCACCACGATCAAGGCATCGGCATCGGTCAGCGCATCGTACATATTATCCGCGTATTCGATACGATCACCAATCCGTCTCTTACACTCTTCCATAGCCACCGGATCAAATCCCCGTACCACAGCTCCGGCCTCCACCAATTTATCAATTAACACCAATGAAGGAGCTTCTCGCAAATCATCCGTACCCGGTTTAAACGACAATCCCCACATGGCAAAACGTTTTCCCGTCAAATTCGGCCCGAAGTGTGAAGTGATCTTTCGGAACAATACGCTCTTCTGGTTCTCGTTCACCCGCTCGACGGCTTTCAACAATTCCAAGCTATGTCCATGATCATCTCCCGTACGAATCAACGCTTTCACGTCCTTCGGGAAACAGGAACCGCCATAACCGCACCCGGCATTCAAGAATTTCTTCCCGATACGGGAATCACTACCGATACCTTTCTTCACGGCTTCCACGTCAGCCCCGACAATCTCGCACAAATTAGCAATGTCATTCATAAACGAAATACGGGTAGCCAGCATCGAGTTTGCCGCGTATTTAGTCATTTCCGCCGACAATATATCCATGAAATAGATTGGCGTGTTATTCAATATGAAAGCATGGTATAAACGTTCCATGACCCGACGGGCACGATCGCTCTCCACCCCGATCACCACGCGATCCGGAGAGATAAAATCGTTCACTGCATCCCCTTCCTTCAAGAATTCCGGATTAGAAGCCACGTCAAATGCCACCTCGACACCTCGTTTTTCCAAAGCTGCTTGAATTACTCCTTTCACCTTGTAATTCGTTCCCACGGGCACCGTTGATTTCGTTACCACGACAATATAATCATTGATGATCTCCCCGATTTCACGAGCCACGTCCAGCACGTAGTGCAGGTCCGCACTCCCATCCTCATCAGGTGGGGTTCCCACGGCAATAAAAACAGCATCTGCATCCTTCAATGCCTCTTTCAACGACGTAGTGAAAAAGAGGCGTCCATCTTCCCGGTTCCGGGTAACCAACTCTGCCAACCCCGGTTCATAAATAGGCATTCCCCCATTGTTCAACAACTCGATCTTGGCATTGTTAACATCGACACACGTTACAGTTACTCCCGTTTCGGCTAAACACGTTCCGGATACAAGTCCGACATAACCGGTTCCAACAACAGCTATTCTCATATTATCTTATTTTACCTCCCTAATTAGGGTCTGATTTTTCAGTCTCGCAAAAATATAAATTTAAAACGAACAATAAGTTCCCATACCGTTTTTTTATTTAATTTTGTCTTAATGATAAATCAAACATTACCAGCATGAAAAAAAGAATTCTTCTTTTTCCTTTACTGTTTTTGATGATCACGATCTTTTCGTGTAAAGATAAAACCAAGGAACAAAGCAAGCTAGAGTATAGCAAATACATTTCCGGCTTTACCCAGGGAATGATAAAATCCTCCGACCCGATCTATGTTCGGTTGGAAAATAACGTTCTACAGACAGGGGACAGTCTTCCCACACAGGTCGAAAAACTATTAAAGATCTCCCCGAAAGCCGAGGGGACCGTATCTCTACGGGATGGTAACATTATCGAGTTTACCCCCACCAAGCCTCTAAAAAACGGGCAAACATACGACATCAGTCTCTACCTGGACAAACTCTGCAAAGTCCCTTCCGACTTGTCAACCTTCCGTTTCAGCGTGAAAGTCCTCCCTCTCGTATTCGCGTTCCAAGAAGGCAGCTTGCACATCGACCCCACGGATAACAACAGATTTTCCTACCGGGCCTCCATCACGAATTCTGATGCCGTGGCCCCCGCCGAAATAGAACTACTCGTGAAAGCGACGATCAATGGTTTGTCCCACAAACTAGAATGGGAACACACGCCCTACATCCACTACTTCAGGGTTCCGGACATTAGTCGGACAAACGAAACACAATCACTGGAGTTAAGTTTCAATAAAAAGGTGAAAAACGGGAACGATTTGATCGTGGAGATCCCCGGTTCAAAAATATTTTCCGTACTGGAAGTCAAAGCGAGTGATGAAAACTCCCAGACCATAGACATCACCCTCTCGGACAACGTGGATGCCTCTCAGGATTTACAGGGATTAATCACCGTGGACGGGGTAAATCGCCTAAACTTCAACGTGCAGGGTAACATCATCCGAGTATATTCCAACGAACGGGATAAGATGCAAGGTGTCGTTCAAGTAAATATCTATAAAGGTATCAAAAACTCATTCGGTGAAAAATTGAAATCGGATGCCACCTACAACGTCAGTTTCGCCTCCGCCAAACCTGCTGTTGCCTTTATCGGCGAGGGAACATTTACGCCGGCCGAGGGAAACGTGCTGATCCCCTTCTCCGCGGTAGCGTTGAAAGCCGTGCAATTGCGGGTCGTGAAGGTATTCAACCAAAACATGAACTTCTACTTGCAAGACGGTAATTATAATTACAGTAGCGATTACCAACTACGCCGGGTGGGACGTATCATTCTGGATAAGAAAATCCCACTTGAGAAAGAAGGACACCCAATAAATGCGAACAAATGGCAGGACTACACGATAAACCTGGCAGACCATATACAACTGGAAAAAGGAGTTATCTACCGGGTTCAACTGAAATTCCAAAAGTCCTACACGACCCTAGCCTGCGCTAACGAGGGGGATGGAATCACGGAAAACGATTGGGATTCCCAGTCTGATTATGACTATTATGATGACGACGATTATTACTATAATTACCCGTCCGACTACTCGTGGGAAGAACGGGACGATCCCTGTTCCAACTCTTATTACTACGTGTCCGATCGTTTCCCCAGAAGAAACTTGATTGTCACCTCACTCGGCCTTACCGCCAAAACCGGAAGTGACGGTAAATACGTGGTAGCCGTGAACGACCTGCTCACGGCCGCTCCCGTGGAAAGTTGCAAAATACTCTTCTTCAATTACCAGAACCAGAAGATTGATTCTGCCGTAACCAACAATTTGGGAATCGCAACCGCACGAGTACAAGGGAAACCGTTCATCGTGCTTGCCGTCAAGGGAAACGACAAAGCCTATTTAAAAGTAAGCGATGCAAATTCTCTATCATACAGCAACTTTGACATCAGTGGCGAAGTCGTACAACAGGGAATAAAAGGTTTCATTTATGGAGAACGGGGCGTGTGGCGTCCGGGAAATGAAATACACCTCTCTTTCATGCTGGAAGACAAAGAGAAGGTGATTCCCGTGGGACACCCCATCATTGCCGAACTCTACGACCCGAATGGTAACGTGGTTCAAACGAAACGGGAAGGACGTAACGAACACGGTCTCTATTGTTTCACTTTCAAAACAGACGAGCAAGCCGTCACGGGTTACTGGCGGGCAGTTGTACGTATCGGGGGAATCTCCTTCTGGAAAACCGTCCGGATCGAAAGTATCAAACCGAATCGCCTCAGTATCGTGACCAACCTGCCGAATGACATTCTGGGAAATGGTATCCCGGATAATTCCATTCCCGTGCAAACCCGTTGGTTGCATGGAGCCAAAACCAGCTCGCTAAAGGTCAACACCGAATTAAAGTTATCCCAGAGTAACACCACGTTCCCGGGATACAAAGAATATAGTTTTGATGATCGATCTCGTTATTTTAACGCGACCACAACGACCTTCTTTGAAGGAACTACTGATGCGGAGGGTAATTTTACCCTATCGGCTGATGAAATCAGCACGGAGAACGCACCGGGAATGCTGAATGCACTCCTCACGCTGCGGGTATTCGAACCCGGTGGGGACTTCAGCATCACGACAGCCGGATTCAAATATTCACCTTATGAAGAATATGTCGGCGTGAAACTTCCCGATTCCGAGGACAACTGGTACTCCGCCGGAAAACCGATCCCCATCGCGGGAGCCGTGCTTACGGCCGACGGGAAGCCGGTATCTGACAGGGAAATCGAAGTTGAAGTCTATACCTTGGAATGGCGCTGGTGGTGGGATTCCGAAAGGGACAATATCGGATCATACGTGAACCGCTCCTACCGTAAACCGGTCTTCAATAAAACCGTGAAAAGCCAAAATGGCAAATTCAATATTGACGTTACCTGCAACCAGTGGGGACGCTATTACGTGATCGCGAGAGATAAATCCTCCGGCCACTCCTGTGGAACAACCTTCTACGTAAGTTCTTGGCGGAATGACATGAACATCCCGGGTATGGCCACCCTACTCACCTTAACCAGCGATAAGAAAGCATACCGTGCCGGGGAGAAAATAAAAATCACCTTCCCTTCTTCCGAGGGTAGCGTGGCACTCGTGAGCGTTGAAAACGGGAAAACCGTGAAAGACATATTCCGTGTACCCACATCTGCCGGTTCCACCTCTTTCGAGATCGAGGCGACCAGTGAAATGTGTCCCAATATCTACGTCAACGTCTCCCTCATTCAACCTCACAAGAATCGGAACAATGACAAGCCGATTCGTCTGTATGGCGTACTGAACATCAATATTGACGATCCTAACTTACGCTTGACCCCAAAGATCGATATGGCACAGGAACTTCGCCCGTCACAGGATTTCACGGTTTCCGTGAGCGAAAAGGACGGAAAACCAATGACTTATTCCATTGCCATTGTCGATGAAGGATTGTTATCCCTGACCTCGTTCAAGACCCCGAACCCCTTCCCGGCATTCTATGCCAGAGAGGCTCTCGGAGTAAAGACGTGGGACTTCTACGATGATGTCATCGGAGCCTTCGGGGGACGTTTGGAGAAAGCATTTGCCGTGGGAGGTGACGAATCCCTGGAACCGGAAGAAAACCGGAAAAGCGATCGTTTTACTCCCGTGGTAATCTTCAAAGGCCCGTTTACCATCAAGAGCGGGGAAAAGAAAACGCACACCTTCCGGATGCCGGAATACATCGGGGAAGTACGCACAATGGTCGTTGCCGAGGACAACGGACGCTATGGTTCTGCCTCGCAAAGCACGAAAGTCAACAAACCGTTGATGCTCAACGTCACGATGCCTCGTTTGTTCACCCCGGGAGACGTGATCGAAATTCCGGTAACCCTGTTCGCCATGAAAGAGAACATCAAAAATGTTACCGTGAACATCAAAACCGACGATAAGATCGAAATCATTGAACCCGCGAGCAAAGAAGCTCACTTCTCCGGCACGGGAGAACAGATCATATTCTTCAAGGTAAAAATCAAGGAAAACATCGGTAAATCCACGTTGACCTTCACGGCACAAAGCGGCTCGGAGAAAGCCCATTTCAGCTGTGATGTTGACATTCGCGTACCGAATCCCAAGGTAACCCGGGTAGATGCGCGGGAAGTGGCAAGCGGTGAATCCATCACATTCAACAACACGATGGAAGGTTTGGAACCCGCCTCATTCCTCGAAATCACCTCTATCCCGGCGCTTAATTTGGAACAACGTCTCGGCTACTTGATTCGTTACCCGCACGGATGCGGAGAGCAAATCACCTCTGCAGTGTTCCCGCAGCTCATGCTTGACCGGATCATGGATCTCAGCGAGGCTCAGAAAGTAACCGCAGAATTGCATGTAAAAGACGTCATTTCCCGCTTACGCAACTACCAAGTAAGTAATGGTGGATTCAGCTACTGGTCGAACTCCAGCTACGTTTCCGACTGGGTTTCCACGTACATCACGGACTTCCTGATTCAAGCCGAGAAAGTCGGTTATCGAATCCCGACTTCCATGAAAAACTCCGCTCTTGACTACCTGGCAAAACAAGCAAATGCTTGGCGACGGGGGGATTACTACTCGGAAATCGAACAATCCTACCGCCTCTACGTGCTTGCACTTGCCGGTAAACCCAATATGGCAGCCATGAACCGGATGAAGGAAGATACCTACAAAAACCCGATCGCCCGCTGGCAACTGGCAGGAGCCTACGCCTTGGGCAAACACGAAAAGATTGCCAAAGCGTTGATCGCCAATCTTCCGGCAGAAGCTGAACTATATCGTCAGCTTGGCAGATGTTACGGCTCTGACCTTCGTGACAACGCGATCATCATGCAAAGTATGATCAACATGGACATGAAAGACGAGGCATACAAGCTCATGCAGAAAATGGCCCGCAAATTCGCCTCTAACGAATGGTTAAGTACCCAAGAAAGTGCTTTTGGCCTGTGTGCCATCGGCAACTACGTGGAACGCTACTTCAAGGACGGTAACGGTATTGATGTCCAGATCGGGAAAGATAACTACAAGACGGCAAAAACCGTGTTGCAAAAAGAGTTGGCCGTGAAGAACAACAAATCGGAAGTGACCGTGAAAAACAATTCTTCGGGAACGCTCCACGTGCGTACCATCAACAGCTCCACGCCATTGGGAGTGATCACGCAGAGCGAAATGTCCGGGTTGAAAATGACGGTCAACTACTACCGCAACGGCACTCGGAACAACGAACCCAATTATAAACAAGGAGAAGACATCGTGGCCGAAATCACGATCCAGAACACCGGAAACATCGGTTTATACGAGGAATTGGCATTAACTTTCATGTTCCCCTCCGGTTTCGAGTTCCTCAATGAACGTCTCTCGACAGGAGTGAACCCGTTCCAAGGAACCGACAACGTGGACATCCGAGATGACCGGGCATACCTCTATTTCTCGTTGAAACAAGGCCAATCGAAAACTTTCAAACTTCGCTTTAATGCAGCGTACTCCGGAACTTACCTACTTCCGGCCATCACCTGCTCGGCGATGTACGATAACTCGATTACCGCCACCCTACCGGGAAACACGATTTCAATTAGCAGAGAATAAAATAAATCGGCCGGAAAGATTTCCGGCCGATTTCAAACACACAAAACTAATAATTCTTACAACTTCCAGATACGACGTTCATCCGAACTGTCAATATCATAAAAACAAGGTGTTGCCAAATCTCCCAAAAGATATTTAGCAAAATGAGACCACATCTTATACTGGAAATACCCATCTGAAAACCTCATCATAAGCGTTTCTTCCTCGCAAAAGAAACACAAGTTTCACCTCTTTACCATGATTGATACAAGCATCAAATAGCCGCCTTATAAAAGTTCGGAAGCATACAGATAACCGCTGTCGACATATTTCCATACCTAAATGTGTAATATTCAAGCTCTCGATAAGGCTCTCCTCCACGATGATTGAAAACAACCACGATAATCCCTACTTGAGCCAGAGATTCGTTTGCACTTATCCCCGGAAAGTAACCAGTTAGCACGTATACGTTATACGAATCATATTATCAGGGCGGAAACTTTTCTGCTAATTTATAATTAGCATGTTGCCCCATGCATAATGAGGCAACACGACTAAAAAACAAGCATATTAAAATTCTAATTTTCATTCACTTATTCAAAAACTAATTTAATAATCTCTCCAATTGTTTTCGTAGGGTTTCCCCACGTATTTTGGTTGCAACAATACGATTATCTTTATCAACCAACACCATATGCGGTATTCCGAAAATTCCATACGTGGAAACGATAGGAGCATCCAACTTCATTCCTCGAAGATCAACCCCATTCACCCACGATAAATTTTCATCTTCAAGTGCCTTTAGCCAAGCCTCTTTTTGCTCATCCAAGGAGATCCCGACAATTTCCAGTCCCTTATCATGAAATTCCGCATACAACTCTTTCAACTCGGGAATCATAGCACGACAAGGTCCACACCAAGATGCCCAGAAATCAATTATTTTCGCTTTTGCCTTTACAGAATAGAACGTAAACGATCTTCCGTCCGGAGCTTGTACCGTAAAATCAGGAGCCAGTTGACCGACAGCCAAGCCTTCTAATTTTTTTATTCTTTCTTGAATAATTTTCCCGGTAACACTATTTTGCTTATCCGGACTAAATTTGCTAAAAGCTTGATTCAACTCATCTAAAGAAAATCGCCGAAGTAGCATAAACACATTATTTAACGCCACATAGCTATCCGGATTTTTTTCCAGTAAATCCTGCTGTTGAATGTCTACTTCCCGTTGCAAGGAATCGATAAAACGTTGTAATTCAACGAAACGAGGATTATTCCGTTCTTGCGAAACGGCAATATACTCATCTCGGATTTCGTCTATAGCCTTGGAACAGGCAAGTCTGATTCCCTCATATTCATTCGCCAGTCGTTGCTCTTCTCCCCCACCTTCTATTTTAGACCCCTGAATCCGTTCCAAATCCAAAGTGATTTTGTATTCCTCATTTTCAAGATAGACAGGCAACATTCCCAATCCGTACCCTTCCAACCCCAAAGTTGCTATCACAACCCCATCACAACTTCCTTTGATTTCAAACTTACCGTCTTTGACCTTTCCCGTGGCTAAAGTATCCGAGGTATAAGAACCAGCAGATACTAGGTATACTTCCCGGTCGGAAATACCTTCTACTGTTCCTTTTATCGTATACCCCGGAGTTCCGTTACAAGCATACAATAAACACCCGAATAAAAACAAAAATAATCTATTCATAATAAAATCATTTTATTTTACACTTAACACGTCATCAATCTTGTACAGTAAGAATTCGTAATGCTTGCGAGTTTCCCCCGAACTTCGAGGAATAGCTTGCTTAATCAAATCTTTAGTTTTTAACAACATACTAAAATAAATATGCTGTACGGGTTCTCTTGTTGCACCTAAATCCGTGATAATTGGAAAATAGATATTATGCTCGTCCATATTTTCAGCCTCTCTATTTATCGTACAATCCACCCTATTCAAAACTTCCGGAGATATATGGTAATATAAGGACCCATCCGCTAATTGTCGTTGTCCAGCACCTCCACCCGCTGCATTCCGGCGAGGGTCAGGTAATAGTCCCGTAGAAGCAGACATCAGTCCGACCATAATATTCTGCCGACTCCGTTCTACCATGCTCAAAACACGTCCTTCCCGAGTCGGAGCCCACACCCGACGATTCAACTCCTCTACAAATTCCTCTGCGGTATAAGTATCTTTACTCTTCTCTCCCATAAAATACATATATTCTATCTTGGCAAACATCTGCGAGAAAATACCCCATACCAACATATTGGTCGGATCATTCGAAATTTCAGCATTACCCTCCAATCCCTTCACTTTCAAAGAAGAAACTTCTTCCATTAAAGTAAAAAAATAGTCGATATACCTCTTTTCCTCTTTCCGAGACTCAAAATCAAAAGTCACACCCTCCTTTTCATCGTAATTCACATACATCCCTCCGAAATGAGAAGCCAAAAAGCGGAATTTAAAATCTAAGGAATTAATCAGCAAGCTCGCATAAGTACTACGCTTTGTGTAATCTTTATCATTTTCAGCATACCACTCGCATAAATGCTCACAAGCATATTTCAAATTCTTCAAGTAGTAATTCATCATTTTGATATGATCATCCCCTAATAAAGCCGGAGCTGCCGACGGATCAAATATCAGACGATTCCCATACCCGAAAGCACAATTCCGATTCCCTTTTTCTTTAGCAATCCATTCATTTAAGACAGGTTCTTCCTCCGCTGGACTTGCCACCCCATAAATTGGACGATAAAGCCAATTAATAGCATAACAGTCGTATTCTCCCGGTCCGGTAGGAATCAATCGTACACCTTTTAGCACATCTTCCTCTTGTGCTACAATATTGTACATCTGGAAACTCATCATGACAGACGGGGCAATCCCATATTTCTGAGTGAAAGAAGGAGAACGTAAAGAATCAACCGCAAAAGCCCCTTCACACTTGGCATTCTCGATCACCCCCAAACAAGAACCGGCAACTTGAGTCATGTACGATTTAATCAACTCGTATTGTGTTTTCTCTGGCAATCTTCCATTCGTCCGCGCTCCCGGATCAGAAGCCATTACCGCAGTCTTGTACATTCTTTCCAAATTGCCAAGTACTCCCCCGTGCAGCATGACAGAGGCATTCAAAATCTCACCGCTACGCATATCAATATGCGAAGAATTTTGAGCGAACTCCAGCCACATCGGAGAATACCGGATCACGGAATTATTAATATTGATGGCACTAAACTCAGGATCATTCTTTGGGAATTCAATTACCCGAACCACGTTTTTAAAACCTGCTGTTTCAAATGCTTTATTCCAAGCCTCAAACCCATCTTTAATCGCCTTTTTCCAATCTGATGGTATTAAGGTATCCATATAAAATACAATTGGTTTCTTAGGTTCAACCAACTCTCCCGCCCGGAAAGCGGCTTCATCACTTGGTTCCAAACGCCAGCGAGTAGTGTAACGGATTTCCTTAAAACCTTCCTTTAGATCTCCCAACACCCTCTTCTTCAAATTAACAGTCCCGACACGGGTATCTGCAAACCGGGGACGCATCACGTCTTCCGGTAAAAGCAACAGAATTCGATCTGCTGTCACCGTCACGGCAACATCCTTTCTATAAGTCTGCGTTCCCATAAACGTGTGATTCACGGAATAAGAATATTCACCTGTCACAACCACGTTATTATCAAAAGCGTTAACACCCAATAAACGAGTCATATTCGAACGGAACTGATGTTGACGTTGGGTAAAACCCCCCATAGAGTTTCCACCAAAAGCCGCAAAAGGACTTGTGTAATCCGAATGGTCAACAAGAATCTTGGTTATATCAACCACCATTGCGGAACTATCCGGCGTGTAAGCCATAATTTTCATGGATTGCCAGATACCGGGATTCGTGTTCTGCTCCAAAGATCTCGTCACATTCTCTTCTGTCCCGATATTTGAAGGTTCATCGCCGGGAATAATACGAGCCATTAAATTAGATTCAAGGCGAGTGAAACGCAAATAAATAAAATTATTAAATTGTCCCACAACACCTTCTCCTGCATCACTGATCTCCCGGATTGCCGAGGTCAACATCATATCCTTTCCCAACAAACTCACCGGAAATTCAGCATACACCAAATCTCGTCCCCGATCATTCACCATATGTATTGTCATCAAGCCCTTCGCCGTCTGCACTTGCTTTCCCTTAAACAATCGGTCATAATCTGACTCTTTCTTAGGAGTTGATTGTTTCGTTTCCGTTTGAGGAACATTTTTCTTTTTCTTATTTTTACGTTGGGCAATACAATCATCCTGCCAAACAAGCAACAGAACGACCGACACCAATAACATATATACAATTCTCTTCATCATCATTCCATTTATTGTTTGAACGTCTTATTCAACTTAAACATCATCAACTGATAAAAATCCTGCGTGTCCTTGGAACCCGTCTTAGCTTGTCTTTCTATCAAAGTCTGAACTTTTCTCAGTAAACTATAACAATCATGATTTATAGCTGCACCCTCACCTCGTAACGTCGGTTCTCCATATCCCATATATTCCTCTCCGCGAACCGCATTTTGTAAAGAAACATATTCTCTATTGGAAAATGCCCCGGCCATATTTTCCGGGATATCACCATAATCTTTCCGACTATTGGCTTTCACGAAGTCTGGAACCTCAATTCTATTAACAAAAGACCGGGTAGAAGCACTTGCATCTGCTCCTAAAATCCCCTTACGATTCAACGTTGCCCCTTGTATCAAAGCATCCATAAAGTTCATCTGTAATTTCTTCTGAACAGCTGTCAACGTTCTACCCTGTACTGTGGGTTTCATAATATAATCATACAAATCGGTCAAATAAGCCTCCCGGGTATAAGCATCTTTTCCTGCCTTTGCCTCGCAAATAGCAATCATGTCAAGAGAAGACATCAAACCGGAAAAGATAATATTCTCTAACTGACCGGAAACATTACCTGCCATCGGATACCCCCTTTGTAACTTCACAGAATTTAACCAGGACAAATCCTTCACTTCATCCAACATAAAACGAACGGCCCTCTTTTGTCTCTCTTTAGGCACCGTGGTATAAGCCGGAAGAGCATCCCCATCATAACGTTCATTCAAATAAATACCACCGATATTTATCATGACATGATTTAAATAACGCACGTACTGGTAAACCATCTCGTTATAAATCCGTTGACGGAAATTGTAATCAGGATCATTTCCTTTCACCCAGTTATCCAGATTTTTCATGATATACTTCAAGTTCTTAATTCCATATGCTCCCGCTTTCATGGCATCATCCCCCAAATCCTCTTCAACCGAACTCGGATCAAGACGAAGTCGGAACTGTTGCTTTCCATACCGATAAATCGGATCTGCCCCATTCTCTGAAATCCATTGACTCAAAATAGGTTCTTCATCCTTGTAAGTCTTAGCATCCAAGATAGGAGTATACAACCATTTAATCGCATAGTAATCATATGCACCTAAATCAGGAGGAGTCAGTTTCACACCTCTCTCTTTATCCCCGGGTTGTGCCACATAGTTGTAACGAGCATAATCCATGATAGAATAAGTAGTCCCATATTTCTGCGTAAAAGAAGGCGAACGCAAAGAATCCACCGGAATAGCTGCAGAAGCCGACATATTGTGCATCAATGATAATGTATGCCCCACCTCATGAGCAATCACGTAACTCATACAATCTCCCAGAATATCGTCCGGCATATCCACGCAACGCACATCCGCATCGGCAGGAGCAGTTTGAATAAAACGCCAGCTCTGTAACATCTCCACTACATTATGATAGATATAAACGGTAGCTTTAATAATCTCTCCAGTTCGAGGATCCGTCATAGGCATTCCCATCGCATTGGCAACCGGAATCGGGCAATAACGTACGCAACTGTATTTAAAATCATCCGGATCAAAATTTGGATCGTCTTTGGGAAAATCCTTCGCAATAATCGCATTTTTAAAACCAATCTTCTCGAATGCCTTTTGCCAGATCTCAACGCCTTCTCTTACATAAGGTTTCCAGTTTTCCGGAAATTTATCATCAATATAAAAAACGATCGGTTTTTTCGGCTCCACTAATTCCCCTCGTCTATACGCATCTTCATCTTTGGGCTCCAAACGCCAACGCTGCACATACATCTCTGGTTCTGTCCCTTTTTCTCGATCAAAGCGCACCATCGGGTGTGTAAATATACCGATTCGGGGATCGGCCAAACGAGGACGCATTCCTTCTTCCGGCAATAAAATAACACTTCGGGTCATTAAAGCCGTAAAAGGTCTTTTAGCAATTCCCTGACGGGGATCACGAGGGTTTCGGCTACCAGCCATATAAGACAATTGAGTCTTGATAATCACATTATCTTCAAAAGCCTTCACCCCGGTAATCATCGATTTTTCCCGGTTAAATTGTTTATCTATCTGGGCCATACCTCCCCCGGCAGCAGGAGCATAAAGAGAAAATGGATCCAGTTGCTCTTTATCACTCAAAAATAAATTTGTCATATCAATGACTACCGCAGAGCTATCCGCATTATAAGCCTCGATTTTGTAACGCTCAACAACAGGAGGCTTCATACTAATAGCCAAACGATCTGCAATATTGGCATCATTCGTTAGATAACGACAATTATCCATACTTACCATATTCACAGTGGAATCCACCATGGTAAAAGCCACATGCATTGGAGGTTTCGAAGCCTCTCCGACATTAGCAAAACGATTATCCGATATTTCACTCACGGTAGAAGCAATCAAAAAATCCCTGTTCATCAATGCTACGGGCAGCTCCAAATAAAGCTTCCCTTCCATCCGGTGTAAAGTCATTAACCCTTTTGCCGTTTCCACTTTTTTGCCGGCAAACAAACGCTCATATGCACTCTTTTTAGGGGTTTGAGATTGACTCATCTCCACCTCTCCTTTTTTTGCCTTTTTCTTTTTTACCCTGTTCAAACCATAGGAATCTCCCATGCCTAAAACCAACAAGGAAGAAACTAAAACTACAAACAAACTGTTTCGTTTCATAATAAATTAATTAGTGATTTATCTCTATACAAATACGATTTTCGATTGAACACACAATACCCCATGTTACAATAAAATTGTAACAAAAAATATCTTAAAGACGAGAAGAAGAGGAATCAGAATCAGAAATATCTGGTTCCTCTTCTTCTAAATATTACTCGTTTAAAATTTCAGCGTACTTTTGTAGATTTATGTTATACGTGGTTTTCATATACTCCACGACTAAATCATACTTATCATTGATCTTCTGAAAACCAGCCCGATCTAAAGGATCTTCAGCATCAACAGGAAACTCTTCACGAACTTTTTCTTCTGGCCACAACATAGCCATTCGAATTACATTCAAAAAATCCCAAATCACTCGCTCTTCAACAGTTTCAGCCACAGGTCCCGGATTATCATCACGCTCAACACCATACTTATTTACTTGGAGAATCCATGGCATCCAAGTTGGAGCTCCACGAGTCAAACTCTTCTCCCTATCGACAACTTCAAATGTTTCAGTAATCTGAGGAGCAAAACCTCTTCTCAAGTAAGCATTTTCCGGATCTTTTTCATAAAGACAAATACCAGTATTTTCATCATACCACACTTCTGGAATCCCAGGATTTTCTTCTAAAAATTGTTCCTTCGAACAATAACGAGTTCCTATACGAGTTTCATAATCCGTCATTTCTAGAAAACCGGGTGCAACTTTATATACTCCGGTTGTAAATCTGGATTTCATACCCGGATAACTGAACGAACAAGCCACCCCATGAATCATTTTGGGTGTTAACCCCGCTGCCAACTCCTCACTTGTAAAACTCAAACTCCAGTAATCCATACCATCCTTTTTCAATTGAATATGATTTTTCATATATGACGACGATTTCGGATTTCCATCATTGAAATCATTCACCAAATATAGATAAATAGGCAATTGTTCTCGATCTGCCTCATTATCTTTATCCATTCCAGACAATAACCAATCCTTAACCAATTGTAAATAAACTTGAATATCATCCGAACTCGGAGTTGTACATACATAAATAGGAGCCGTTTCAACAGGAGTCGTCCATCTACGGTTTAAGTGCGTACTATCCACATCTTTGTAAATAATATACATTCCCCAATCTTTCGCAATCTGCTCAATTTCCTTATCCCATGGATCATTTCCTTGTGGAAAATCAAAATCTAGAAGATCTACTCGCTCCACTTTCCCAACATTATCATTATCGGCACATGACATAAAGCCTAGTAAAGCCAATACCCATATCCAATACATATTCTTCAACATAGATTTGTTCATTTAAAAGTCAACATTAATTTTTCAATTCATTCTGAATCAAAGCAGAATTCAATTCAAATGCTTCATTGGGAATCAATAACGTATATCTCGGGTCATCCTTCTCCAATACGTATTCTATTGCATCACTACCATAATTCCACACTCGTTTCATTCCTTCCATCCCATAACGACGCAAATCAAACCAGCGATGATTCTCGAAACATAACTCCCGACGCCGTTCTGTACGAACAAAAGAAACTAAACCATCCGGATCTGTCACCGTCACCTTATAATCAGGAGAACTACTAGCAAAACGTTTCTCTCTTAACCGTTCCAACAGATTGATAGCTTTTGTTTGGTTTTGTGCATCCCCACTCTCTTTATACAACATGGCAGCAGCTTCAGCCACGTTCAGGTAAGCTTCCGTCACTTTGAAGGCAACACCCCAGCTACCGGCCTCCCAACCATAAGACATTCCATAATAAGTCCCGACCTCATATTTACTCACAGGAACCCGATATTGGGGAGTTTCAGAACCACTGCTAATTCTCTCCCAAATCAAATAACGGCTTTTCCTCAAATCATTCTCTTCATAAGAATTGATCAAATCATTCGAAACAACACACACGGATATCGATTTATAGTTTGGATTCCCATACTTATCATATATTGTCATATTAATCGAAGAAAGAGGTAAAGTCACCACATCAGCCTCATTACCGAATAAAAATATCACTTCCGGATTCTCCCAAGTATAATAAGGAATATAAGAAGGACTTCCATATGGAGATGGTGCTTCCACCGTATTCAAATCCTTAAGTTCAAAACTATAATCATTGATTACTTTTTCCCCATAGGCCAAAGCTTCCTGCCAGTTTTCCATGTAAAGGTATACACGCGAAAGTAACAATTGAATACAAGGCAGATTAATCCGATTATTTTTCAAACTCCACTCAGAATCAGGCAACAACGTGTATAAACGTTCTGCTTCCCGTAAATCCGCTAAAATTTGGTCATAAACTTCTCCTACCGTATTTCTTGCTTTACTACTAGTTGATAATTCTGAAGACAATTGTAAGGGAACCCCCAATTCATTTCTTCCCACGTAATAGGGTTTTGCATAAAGATTAACCAAATGGAAATAATAATACCCGCGAAGAGCTAAAGCCTGTGCTTTCACTAAATTCTTTGCATCTTCAGTTCCCTCCGAATCATCCACGTAATCCAAAACAGCATTACAACCCACAATTTTCTTGTAAACTTCTCCATACGTATTATAACTATCGTACTCTTCTTTCAATCTTTGAGACCAAGAAAAAAACAACTCGACTTCATGCAGTTTAGTCTCGTAATATGGATCATACTCTTCCACGTTCCCTCGGGTTGCAACATCATCATCCAAAAGTCCCAACACTCCATACAGACGTCCGTCTTCACCACTTCCAGGTCCCATATAAGCCTCTCCCAGTAATAACTCATCCAATGACTTTACCAAGGTTGGTACATACTCACTCTGCGATTTCGGTTCCAGAAAATCTGAACAAGCTGCCAGAAAAAACATGGGAACCAAACATCCATATTTCAATATTTTATTCATAAATCATGTACTTTAAAATCCGATATTTACACCAAAAGAATAAATTTTAGGCTGAACACTATCTCCTAATTCCGGATCGAAACCGTCAAACTTCTTATCCGCAATAACAAAGACATTATTCATCGTGGCATTCAGAGACAAACTCTTGATTCCCCATCTGGCACACCATGCCCCATCAATATTCCATGTTAAAGACAATTGTTGACAACGCAAGAAAGAGGCACTAACAACTCTCAAATCTGAAACACCCCACATATAGTACGGGTCAAATGCAGATCCATCCTGTAAAGTAATAGTTTTCGGAACCCGGCTCGTATAAACTCCCGGAATATCTGTTTTCAGCTCATCTCCCGGTTTTTGCCAGCGATTTTTTAACTCCTTACTCAGATTTACATTAGAAAGAGGGATATTACCGTTAGCAGGATATGGATTAGGTAATCTCTTTTTAGCTCCTAATAACAAAGAAAAATTAGCTCCTAATGTCAACCCTTTCCATCTTAACCGTGTCACAAGTCCTCCCGTAAAATCAGGCTCTGTTTTTCCTGAATACACAAGTACCTCCGTCAAATCATTTACATCTCTCAAAATAGGCTTTCCAGTTTCTTCATTTACGATCACATTACCCGCAGCATCTCTTTCATAAATCAAATTAAACTCCGGTTGACCATTCTCCGGATTCAATTCTCTATAAGCAAATGACCAAAAACTGGAAACAGCATAACCTTTCTTCAACACCCGATCATTAGCTCCTTCCAAATAGTTTCGTATGCTAACATTACTACTAGCTTCTGATTTGGCCTCATTCCAGTTCTTTGAAGAATTTAATCCAATCGTCCAAGCCCAATCCTTGGTCCGAATCGGAGTGATGTTCAACGAGTACTCTACTCCAGAGTTTATAATCCGTCCACCATTCACTTCCATTCCCTCTCTCCCGAACTCCAATGCAATAGGCTGATTTATAATATTATTTGATCTTTTGGTATAATACTCCAAATTCATCGTGATCCATTGAAGCAATTGTACATCTAACCCAAAGTTCCACGTCTTAGTACGTTCCCAACTCAAATGCGGATTAGGCAAACGAGAAATCTTTGCCATATACTCTCCATAATAAGGTTTTACGCTACCCATCGTCAGAATTAACTCTGGACTAATGGAAGCAACCGTATTCCCTTGAATACCGTAAGAGGCACGTAACGTAAATTGATTCAATATATCTGACATAAATTCAGCCCAAGGTTCCCGAGCTATATTCCAAGAGAGTCCGAAAGAATAAGTCGGATCAAAACGTTTATTCTGATCCTGTCCAAAACGATTGGATGCATCATTTCTCACACTTGCATTCAGCACATACCGATCTTTATATGAATAAGCTAAAGTAGCAAACACAGAAAACTGGTTGGAAGTCATTGTCGTACGAGTCCATCCCTCTCCGCTATAAAGTTTTGATAAAATACCCCAAGGCTCGATCCCTTGATTACCAGTAGGAACAATATCTTTTATAGGGGTCGGTTGAACCACTTGCTCTCCTCGTTCTGCCACATATCCAAAAATAGTTTGAGAGCGATCCTTTGTAGCTGTTGAAGAGACTTCCGTACCAACCAATACGTTAATACGATGATCTTCCTTAAAGACTCTCTGAAAAGATACCTTATTTTGTATATTCCACGCAAGAACATCAGAAGAGCCATTATACAATTCACCACCAAAAGGAAGCATGGCCGCTTTATATGCAGTACTACCATATTCTTCTGTTCCATAATCATACCCTCTATATTTATTGGCCACATAATAAGTCTGTTCTCCCGCATAGGATTCTGACAGACGTTCGTTATTATTCACCCCTCCAACAAACTCATATTTTAAGCCAGGAATAATTTCCCATGAAAGATTAAGAGTCGCATTCAACCGGGAAGACTTATTCTTGGAATAGCTATGATCCATCTCGTTCAAGATATTGTATCCCAAAATCATTCCAGTATTATTTAACGAATAGGAACTCATTCTTTCCTGAAAATAATAATCACCTTTTTCATCGTAAGCCAACATCGAGCGGCTTGTTTCCTTAGCATACGTCATCGGATCCACACCTGCAGCATATCCCCAAGTTTTATCTATTGTACCCACTAAACTAACGTCAGCATGTACCTTCGGATGTAATTGTACACCGATATTCAAACGCCCGCTTAAATTCTTTGCATCATTATTTAACTCAACCCCAGCTTGATCGCTAAATCCCAATGACACGCTATAAGTCATTTTTTGAGATCCCCCAGACATACTCAGATTATGATTCTGACTGAATGAATTGCGAGTTAACAATTTAAACCAATCGGTATTAGTCTTCTCCAAACGCTGAATGGCCAACTCTGCCTCATCCTTTGTAATTTGTTTCTCATAGTACATACGCATAACCCCCTCGTAAGTATTCATAGAAGCCAAAGGCGTCGATGAATAGATAGCACCGGCCTTATATGCTTCCCGACTGAACTGGATACGTTCCTTCGAATTCATCAAGTTAAACATACCATAAGAAGGGCGAGCTCTAAAAGAAAACGTCCCGTTATAATTCACGGTCATCCGATCTACTTGTCCGCGTTTCGTTGTAATCACGATAACCCCATTAGCTGCCTTCGAACCATAAATTGCCGTAGCCGAGGCATCTTTCAAAACAGTAATTGTCTCGATATCTGCCGGATTCAACCAAGAAATTTGATTCCCAAGAATGTTCTTCAAGTCATCTACCATTATATCATTCTGGTCCAACTGCAGCGGATCCGGTTGAATTACTCCATCAACCACCCACAACGGATCTTGGTTACCCAAAATCGTCGAAGTACCTCTAATTCTAATCTTCGGACTTGTTCCGACACGAGAACTCGTATTCATCACCATCATACCGGCAACACGTCCCTGCAACATTTGGTCGATCGAAGAGTAAGCCGGCATCATCACGTCAGACGCTTTCACGGTTGTCATCGAACCAACCACGTCACTTTTACGCATAGTCTGATACCCAGTTACAACCACCTCTTCCATCGTTTTCACATCCTCTTTCAATATCACATTAATCTTAGTTTGACCGGAATAAACCACTCTCTCGGAAACCATTCCTACAAAAGAGTATATCAAAACGATTGACTTCTGTTCCGGCAACGTCAAAACATACTCTCCATTGGCATCTGTTGCCGCACCCATGGAAGTTCCTTCCAACAATACGGTTACACCAGGAATAGGATTATTGTTCACATCCGTAACACATCCTGTTATCCGAATCTGCTTTACCGATTCTGCCTTATCGGCCTTCTTTTTAATAAAAACAATTTGATTCTCGATATGCCATTCCAAATCTGTCTTCGCTAGGGCTGTTCCCATCACATCTTTCAATGAAGCCCCCTTCATTTCCATTGTAATGCCCTGATAAGACTTCACGTCTTCTGTCGAATACATAAAACGATACTCCGTCTGATTCTGAACTGCCTTGAATACATCCGTCAAAGCTCCATTTTTAATATTGATGTCGATCTTTTCCTGAGCCACCACTGAAGCGATACCCGGTAATACCCACATCATTAATAACAACAACAGAGCTTTTCCTCCTGTTTTTTTACACGAGGGAAAAAAACAATCACTTTTTTTCATAACTTTGTTTCACTTTTAATTAATAAAATCTACCTCTCACAGGTAGGTGATAACGGGATTTGCTGGTAACAAGTCCCGTTGCATTTTTAATATCGATTTACTATTAACGTTTTATTCTTAATATCAAATTTCACTTTTTCCAATACCTCAAATTTATTTAGTAACTCCCGAATATCTGCATAACGAACCAATTCTCCCGTAAACTGAATATTCTCTAAATCGGCTGAAGTATAGAAGACTGTCATATCATACCAGCGGGATAACGTGGACATGATCTCTCCCAGCGGTTTATCCACAAACACGTATTTACCTTTGTGCCATGCCGTGTATTCAGATGTATTCACTTCTTTTACATCCAATCTACCATCAGTCAGAACAGCTTGATTCCCCGGTCGTAATTCCACATTCTGTTCCCCGGCAGACACTCGTACCCGTCCCTCCTCCAATGTGGTTAAAACCCGCTCTTCATTCTCGTAATTTCTCACGGCAAAAGATGTTCCCAACACACGAATCGTCTGCCCCTCCGACATCACGATAAAAGGTTGTTTCGCATTATAAGTCACTTGAAAATACGCCTCCCCCTTTAAATACACGACTCTCTCCGTCCCTGTAAACCGAGTAGGATATTTCAACTCACTGTCTGCATTAAGCCATACTTTAGTTCCATCTGCCAGATTCACGAAAAATTCGCCCCCTCTCGGTATTGTCAAGGTATGTATATCCGGCTTATCCTGCCCTCTACTTGTATCTCTCAAATAATTTAACGTATCACGATTCGCAATCACGGTCGAATCCAATTCGCCCCGAACCACATCGTGTTCAAGATAAACAGTTTTTCCCTCTCCCCATGCTAGAATTGCCCGGGAAGAACCCGCAACAATTTGTTCCCCCACCACATGTTCCTGCCTCATGAAAACATCCCGTTCCAACAAGAACCAGACACAAGCGAATATAAAAGGTAAAAAAACTGCAGCATAACGCATTCGTTTAAAAATCACACGACGATGATCTCTTTTAATTCTTTCCTCTAATCGTGCAAACTTACCCCGGAAATCATGTTCCGCGCTTTGCTCTTGATAAGCAAGAAATCGTTTACCTCTAAGAATTCGTTGAAAAAGCTCCTCATTCTTCACTGACTCGGTTCGCCAAGTTAAAAGCTCTTCCTCCTCTTCCCGGGAAATAGTCCCACTCCAGTAAGCGGCAATCAATTTAGAAATTCTATATTGCGATTGTACATTCATATTCATCTTAATTACACACTAAAGACACCACCCATTCAAAAAGTGGGTATCAGAATAGAGAAAAAAATCACATAAAAATTTTTAATGACATAAATTTTACCGCAATATAGGAGAGAACTAACTAAAAGAGAATAGAAAAAGATTTGTACAATGTTGAATAACGCTCACGCAAAATCCGCTTTGCTTTCTTTCGTTGTGTTTTCACCGTTTCCACGGATAAATGTAATGCCTCGGCGATCTTCTCAGAAGTTTCCCCTTGCAATGTTCGCTCGAAAATATTACGACACTGTGGAGGTAACTCTTCTAACAACTGCTGTAATTCCCGATATACCTCATTCTCTAGGATCTCATCAAAAAAAGTATGCTCCTCGTCCTGTTCATCATAAAAATACCCTTCTCGATTCTTACGCCTCTCCTCGTCACGGATATAATTCAAACAACCATTCTTCACGGCACGATATAAATAAGATTTCAATGAAGATATATTTTCGAAAAGACGACGTCCCTCGTATAACTTACAAAAAACATCCTGTACCACATCTTCCGCATCCTCCCGGCTCATGGAATACCCCCTGGCAAAAATACAAAGTGCCACGAAAAAATTCTCGTACAACACGTAAAAGGCTTTACGATCACCTTTACTCAACAACCTCATATGCACTTCCGTAAATTCCATACTTCACTCTAAAAAATTCTCCATATTTTCGAATCCAAAAGTAATAAAAAAGCATTCGAAAAAAACAAGCTCTTGCAGGAATCTAATTCCTTTCTTCAAAATTCATCCAACATCCCCCACATGCAAAAACATAAAACACATCTATATCGAGATCATACCTTTTATCGCTTTTACGGTATAATCTTTTTTATTCATACCACCTGCCAATATCCCCAATACAAGACACACAGTCGAATAGAACACTCCTTGTCTCGTTAATTTAATACATTTTTAAGAAAAAATTCATGCTTATTATTTAGAAATAGTCTACATTTGTCAAGCAAACGATTTAGATATGCGTCGAGAAAATGTAAATAAACTGATACACTTGTTCCTGCTAGCTCTGTTTTTGAGCTATTACGGAAGTATCACCTTTTTCTCGCATTATCACGTGGTTAACGGGGTCACGATTGTCCATTCCCATTTCTTTTGCGGTCACGCCGATGCCGACGGGAAAGCCGATCACACGCACTCCCCCAAGGAACTGACATTAATCGCCTACTTAACCACTTTCATCACCTTGATCAGCGTCGCATTGCTTATACTGATCTCTTTCTCGATAACCCAGAGACATTACCATATCCGGAATCAGGCAGATGAACCGGACAAACATATTTTCACCTTAAGCCAACTCCGGGCTCCTCCCATTCTCGCGTAATTATTTCATTCAGACTAAAAAGCATTTCTCAAAGAAATGTAAGGGACTATAATTGTCTCCAGGCGGGTACGTCTCATTCCAAGCCATACTTTTTCCAAGAAGGGAAAACTATGGCCAAATATTAGGACATCCCTCTTGTTATCAGTCTAGTAAGCACAAAGCTATGTGCTTTCTTCTTAGAAAAAACACCCCTCTTTCCCAGACAGGAATGAGGTATAAAATAATTACGTACAAATGAAAAACTTACTTACACTCGTTATATTACTTTTCCCAACCCTTTACGGTTGGGCTGATGAAGAAAACACCGTGAAGAAAACCACGGATGCTCATATCACCGGACACATTATCCTGAAAGAAACCGGTGAACATCTCCCCTTCATGACCATATTGTTGAAGGGAACCAACATCGGTACGGCCACGGACGAAACCGGGCATTTTTTCTTGAAAAACCTGCCGGAAGGAAAATACACACTCCGCGTACAAGGGGTTGGTTATAAAAGTGCAGAGAAAGAAATCGTGATCGTGAGAGGGAAAACCCAAGAAGTTAACTTCGAAATCAGCGAGGATGCCGTTATGCTTGATGGAGCAGTAGTCACCGCTAACCGGAATGAAACGGATAGAAGGGAAGCCCCCGTTATCGTCAATGTACTATCACCCAAAGTATTCGAGAACACGAACTCCGTATGTTTGTCCCAAGGCTTAAACTTCCAGCCGGGACTACGGGTTGAAAACAACTGCCAAAACTGCGGTTTCCAGCAAGTGCGCATCAACGGGCTGGACGGCCCCTATTCCCAGATATTGATTGACAGTCGCCCCATGTGCAGCTCGCTTGCCGGAGTGTACGGCTTAGAACAAATTCCCGCCAATATGGTCGAACGAGTAGAAGTACTACGGGGTGGAGGCTCCGCCCTCTTCGGGTCAAACGCCATCGCCGGAACAATCAACATCATCACGAAAGAACCCTTGTACAATTTTTTTCAGGCTGGGCACACCCTTTCCGCCATTGACGGGGAAAGTTTTGACAACGTGACCTCCTTCAACGGGGCCATCGTCAACGATCAACGGGATGCCGGAATCTACCTGTTCGGAATGGTTCGTGACCGCCAAGCTTACGACCACGACGATGATGGTTTTTCCGAACTGGGAAAAATAAACAGCACGACACTCGGTTTCAAGACTTACTACAAACCGACCCATTTCAGTAAATTCACCCTAGAATACCATCATATCAAGGAATTCCGTCGAGGAGGAAACAATTTAGACAGACCACCCCACGAGGCCGACGTGGCAGAACAAGCCGATCACAACATTCATGGCGGGAGCTTGAACTACACACTCTCGTCAAAGGACTACAAACACCGCTTGAACGTGTACTCTTCCATCCAGAACATAGGACGTGAATCCTACTATGGAGCCGGACAAGACACGAACGCTTACGGGAAGACCAAAGACTTCACGGTTGTGGGCGGAGCCCAGTATTCCTACGACTTCGACAACTTCCTGTTCATGCCCTCTTCCCTCACCGCGGGAGTAGAGTACTCCTATAACAAGCTGAATGACCTCATGCTAGGTTACCACAGGGAAATCAATCAAGAAGTTTCCGTGTACAGCGCATACCTTCAGAACGAGTGGAAAACCGGACGATTCAGTTTTCTATTAGGCGGACGTCTGGATAAAAACTCGGAAATCGACGATCCGATATTCAGTCCCCGCTTGAACATTCGTTATAACCCGATCCCCGATTTAAGCCTGCGAGCAAGCTATTCCGAGGGATTTCGGGCTCCCCAGACCTACGATGAAGACCTTCACGTGGCAGCCGTCGGCGGGGAAGTGACCCTAATACAAGTGGCAAAGGACTTGAAGACCGAACGTTCCCGTAGTTACAGTGCATCCGCGGATTACTACACCACCTGGGGCCCCGTACAGATCAACCTCCTACTGGAAGGATTCTACACCAGCCTCCACAACCCCTTCGTGCTGGAAGAGATCGAATCGGACGACGAGAACAAAATACTGGAACGCCGTAACGGGTCGGACGCCGTGGTGAAAGGATTCAACCTTGAAGGCAAGATTGCCCCGCACAAATCCGTACAATTACAATTCGGGGCCACCCTGCAAAGTAGTAAATACGATGAACCCGTCGCATGGAGTAAAGACCCGGACGTGGAAGCCTGTCGCAAACTGTTGCGCTCACCAGATCAATACGGTTACGCAACATTAAATCTGCTCCCGTTCAAAAACTTCTCGGCAGCCCTCTCCGGGACTTACACGGGCTCCATGTACGTGGGGCACTCGGCCGGGTACATCGAGAAAGACGTGTTGGAAAAAACGGACTCCTTCTTCGACGCCACGATTAAACTGGCATACGACATCAAGGTTGGCAGAGGCTATACGATTCAATTCAATATCGGGATGCAAAACGTGTTCGACAGTTACCAGAACGATTTCGACAAGGGGGAATTCCGGGATTCCGGTTACATTTACGGTCCGGGCTTGCCAAGGACTTATTTTGCAGGCCTGAAATTCGGAATATTCTAAAAATACAGTATCAAGATTTCACTTTATCGACAAAGGGCCGAACTCGCAAGGTTCGGCTCTTCCTCCTTAGTATTAAAGCGTACTTGCCTCGGTATTTCACTGGTGACTCGTTAATATATCCTTCACGTTTCAAGATAAAATCAAATAAAAATACACCACCGCCATCCATCCACTTCCCGTTGACTTTCCATTGACTTACTAACGAGACACTCCTACAACACCTATTCAACCACGGCAAGATACCAACGAAAGTACATGAAAAAAGCCATACCTTTTCGGTATGGCTTTTATTGAATATAGAATGTTGGTTATCTGATCTTTCCCGTTATTCAACCACACATTCACTAACTTCTTCTGTCGCCACCATCTTACTCTTATCCTGGTTCAAACCCTTGTTTTCACCCGTTTCACCAGTATTTTTCAAGGTATAGGTTCCACTATCTTCCCGGTTAACCGTTTCTGAAGTGTTTTTCCCGTATTCAGTCCAGAGCAGTTTTACCGGTACAGACGTCTGTCCCTCAGGCACGATAGATGTCAAGTCGAAAGAAAC
This sequence comes from Butyricimonas sp. BSD2780061689_150309_C8, assembly GCF_015560935.1. Classification (NCBI taxonomy): domain Bacteria; kingdom Pseudomonadati; phylum Bacteroidota; class Bacteroidia; order Bacteroidales; family Odoribacteraceae; genus Butyricimonas; species Butyricimonas sp. BSD2780061689_150309_C8. Next base: position 54,265 of record NZ_JADMSV010000018.1, on the reverse strand, counting down.
CCGTCCCCGACCCCAAGAATAATGTCCTTGATCGTTACCCGTGTCAGGCCTTTCTCCGTAAGCGTTATGACGCAAGGTCACGTAAACCGTGTCATTATGAGCCACCACGTCATCCTGTACCAAATTAATGAAGTGTTTCTCTTTAGACCCGTCTTTTACCGGAATCCGGAACTCGACATTCAAGTATCTTCCACCGAACCACGCTTCCCGCACGTTGATCGGATCATTACCAATACTATCTTGACGTACTTCCTCATCTTCATTAATAAAAGACTGTTTTACCGGCACCTTCGTCAACACGTCATCAAACCCGTAAAGACGAATGTAATAATTCATATTACCTTCCAACCCGGTCTCGTCACGTTCGCTACCCACGATCGAGTAATTCACGTACACCCGAAGATCTTCCTCCGCCCCGTCAAAATTAATAGGCATCCCTTCCGTCACGATCAGCCGGTTACCATCGTCCCGACGAATGGCAAACTTGGAACGGCTTCCATTATCAATTTTTTCGAGGTTACCATAACTAAGCCATGAGCTACCTCCGCCCACGTAGTAATATTCGTCATCATCGTCACAAGCCGTAAAACCCATCACGATCAACGAACAAATAAGTGCAAATTTCCATGTTTTATTTTTCATAGCTGTTTTTTTTAATACATTAAATAGATGCTTACATTTTTAAAAAGTTGCGTCAACAGGCTATATTATTGCTTTTTTTAAAATTCGTTTCAAAATATTCAGACCCTCAAAAGCAACAAGTTACTAAATATTAAAACACCCCGGAACAAGGCCAAAACCGACAACTTGTAACTTGCAACATACAACTAAATCTATATCTTTGTAACAAAATAATGCCTATGAAATACTCGCTCGTTATATTTTCTTTCTTATTTCTGATTATTTTCACGTTTTCCTCCACGGCACAGGAAACGGCCAAGGCAAACAAGGGAGAAGGAGTTCTGCAATTTTTAAAACGTTTCAATCGCACGAAATCATTTCATTTCGACCGTTTCGTCGAACTGAACCGGGATAAGCTGGACAAAAATAACGGGCTAAAACTCGGTGTCACGTACACCCTTCCCCCTTTGAAAAACGAGGGCAACGAACCTCTATTCGGAGAGAAATTGGCAAAATATACCATTGACTCTGACGAGTTAAACGGGGCCTGCTTTTATCTCGTGAGCGGACACGGGGGACCGGACCCCGGGGCCATCGGAGAATTACGAGGCCACCCGTTACACGAGGACGAGTACGCCTATGACATCATGCTCCGTCTGGCCCGTAACCTCATGTCAAAAGGAGCCAAAGTACACATCATTATCCAAGACGCGAAGGACGGCATACGCAACGATAAATTCCTGGATGTCAGCGACCGGGAAACCTGTATGGGACAAGCCATTCCTTTGAACCAGGTCAAACGTCTGCAACAACGTTGCGACAAGATCAACGAGCTATTCAAGAAAGACAAGGAACACTATCGCCGGGCTCTTTTTATTCACCTCGACAGCCGAAGCGAGAGTAAGCAAATTGACGTGTTTTTCTATCATTACGACGGAAGTGCCAAGGGCAAACATCTGGCAAACACGCTACAAAATGTTTTCAACCGGAAATACGACAAGCACCAACCTCTCCGGGGTTTTTCCGGCACCGTGTCCCCACGTGACTTGTTCGTAATCAAGCAATCCCTGCCCGTTGCTGTCTTCGTCGAGCTTGGCAATATCCAGAACAGCCGGGACCAGCAACGTTTTCTACTGGACGATAACCGACAGGCTCTAGCAAACTGGATGTGCGAGGGACTTATCGAAGATTATAAAAACTACAAGAATAAATAATTTATCAAATCTGCATGTATCACAATTGTTCTATCTCCTCACGAGAAAGACCCGTTATTTGAATTATCGTCTCTAAAGCTATCCCCGAGGATTTCATTTTTTCGGCTATCTCCTGTTGTTTCCTCTTTTCTCCCTCCACGAATCCTTCTGCTCTTCCTTCTGCTCTTCCTTCCGCTCTTCCTTCTATCCGACCAGTTTCAATGACGCTTTTTTGATAACGTAAAGCTTCCATATCCCGGTAATAAGCACGTTTTTCATGCTCCGGCAAGGCATCCACCCGCAAACGTTCACGCGCTTCAGGCAATCCCTTCGCCGTGGCAGTTCGGTCAATCTCTCCGGTCTTGAGAAATTTGACCCATTCATCCAAAGGCGTCCGAGCCACCGTATCGAAATCATTCACTCGCAACACGTAATACTCCGGGAACACGTCTCCAGCATCTTTACCCACGAATAATTCCCGTTGCCGGACAGACAATTTCAACTCGTCGTTCGGGTCATGCAATCCCCGGAACAAAGTTTTCCCATGATACACGTAATCCTTACCCTGTCCCAAATCGAAATAAACAATATTTATTGAGTAGACTTTTCGCACTTCACTGTAAGCGTCGCCTAACCCTATATATTCAGAGATCGTTTTAGACACCCCGTATAGCATCCGATGGAAGTAATCCAATTCACGGTTATTTTGGATCTCAATAATCATTAATTCTCCTTTGGTATCCTCCACCAGAATATCTGCCCGATTGAACTTGTTGCTCGCATCCGATTGATTGGATTCGCTTTCCAAGAACCGACAAATATGTATATCTTCTTGCAATAACGTTGACAAAAATCCTTCCAGAACGACATAATTACTCTTGTCCCTAAGCAAGCGTTTCATCGCCCAATCGAAATGTATTAAATTAGATCTCATGGCTATTCTTTTTATACCTATTACAAAGATAGGCATTATTTCGATAAATCCATCATTTAGAGTCGCTTTTGCTATTGCAGAGAAGTCTTTTTCTTAACCATCAACCCGAACCCTTTCCCCCACGACGTGGCAATCTCAACCGGATCACCTTTCGGGAAGAACTTCCTCAAACGAGCGATCACCCTATCCAAGTAACGATAGGACTCTTTAAAATCATTACCCCATCCCTCTTTGACCAGTTCATCCTTACTCACGTATTGATTTTTCTTCAAACACAAGGTTTTCAACACTCTTGCCTCCATAGGAGTCAGCTGGTTCGTCTCCCCTTTTATAATCAAGTACCGACGAATCGGGTTAAACGAAACATCATCTGAAATCTTCATGAAATCGGTCTCGACTTTCAACATTCCCATATTCCTCAACCACCGGTTCACCCGAGCACCCACTTCATCCAGAAGTACCTCTTTACGTATGTAGTCATTCGCTCCAAGGTCAAAACCATCAATAGCGTGTTGAGAATGTGTCAAGGAACTGATAAACAGGATTGGCGTCGAAAAATCCTCTTCCCGAATCTTTTTGGCCACCTCGAACCCGCTCATCTTGGGCATAATCACGTCCATCAAGATCAAATCGGGCGTTTCCCTGCGATACAACCACAAGGCCTGTTCTCCATCGGCAGCATGAACCACCTTATACCCGGCTCTTTTCAAATAATCAATACACGTTTTCGCCTGCATGGCGTCATCTTCGGCATACAAAATCTTAATCATTTTCCCGTTTGTCAACTGTTAATCGTTCTCATCTTTCACCAAAGGGATCATCACGGTGAAAGTCGTGCCAACACCGACCTCGCTTTCCACCCGAATCACACCTTCATGCGCCTCGATTACCTGTTTCACGTAGCTTAACCCGATCCCGAAACCATGCACATCAGTCGAACGCCCGCGGTGAATCCTGTAATACCGTTCAAAGATCTTCTCTTTCAACTTTTCCGGAATTCCAATCCCGTTGTCTTTAATGGCAATCACAACCATCCCGTCCACCTCTTTACACTCGATCTCTACTTTTGCCGGATCACCCGAATACTTGATAGCATTCTCTATCAAATTACTTATGGCATTCGGGAAATGAATATCATCCGCTTCAATTACATCAACGCTCAACTGATAGTCAACCTTGATAGAGACATTCTTTCCCATTAACATCGGATCAAACAATGCAACCAGTGAATCAATAGTTTCTCGCAAATTTAATCTATTCCACGATATTTTAAACCCTTGTTTCCAAACAATTAATAATTTATACACGAAATTATTCAATTGATCCACCCGTTTATGCGCCGCATTTAACAATATTCTCTGTGCATCCTTCAAATTTTCAGTTCCATACGAAATAATCCCGGAAAAAGCATTTTGCACGGCAGATAACGGAAGTTTCAATTCGTGAACCATACTACTCATAAATTCTTCCCGAATCTTGGATATTTGGTACTGAACGAGGATCGTTTTGATCTGGTAAATAAAACACACGACTAACAAAACTAACAAGAGAAAAGAACTAATTAGAGCTCCTGTCATTTGGGTAAAAAACGTTCTATAAGGTGTATCAAAATAAACAATCACACCATGATGACTTTTCAATCCTAATTCCACCATATTAGAAACAAGTTTCTTTTCTATCCCCAAAGCCCTATTACCTGTTGATGCAATTATATCCCCACTTTTTGTATCTACTAATTCTAATACATATTCATCCTTAATACCATTATTCCTAAAAATAGAACCACATACACTATCTAACATATTAATATTTTCAGAGGACTGTTCTTGTATCAAGTCATAACATACTTTCCGAAACACACCTAGATAACCAGCATCCTTATCGTAATCAACAATTGTCGTGTCTCCTTTCCAAACAAACTTTACGGTATTATCACTAGAATGAATACTAACACGTACAGGATTTTTAGATATAGTTCGATTTCCAACCACATATTCTTCAAATCCTGATTCTATTGCTCCAGATAAAATATTATTAATCAAATTCAAATACTCTATTTTTTTGAACTCAATCATTCTATTCAGCCAAAAACCTTGAAATATCAACAAACAAAGTATAGCAAAAATCGAAACACCCCAAACAACATGAATTCTTCTATTCATAAACCCTTGTTTTATAAATACACACAAAAATATAGAAAATATTCTCTATTACACATATTAGCACAGCCTAAAACCATTTAGATAAATTAACAAAAAATAGATACAAATTTGATACAATTTAAATCAAATCCATCCTCTATTTTTGTCTCACATCAAATACCAGTACAAATGAAAAAAATAGTATTAATAATAATCTTCATATCTATAACATTAGTACTTACATTAACAAATGTAGGTCTAAGGAAAGATTCTACGAATATAGATATAAAAATCCAAAATATCGAAGCATTTGGAAATAACGAAGATGATGATGACAATCCATGCAAATCTCCCGGAGGAGTATGTATGACATACGACAAAGATGGCAATCCCGTATTTTACGCAGGTTTATCACTCGAATAATATATCATGAAAAAAGTAGCATTTATAATTATAGCTTTATTTCTCGTATTCGGCTGTTCTGAAGAGAAACACGAGGTTACTAAACAGGATAATCCATTATTCAGTACAAGTCGTGCAATCTCCTTGAACCAATTAGGAGAAACAATTAACTTAGATGAAATTGGAATCTATAACCCAACAAAAATTATCAAGAAGGATTCCTTGTTTATTGTATTGGATCGAAACGGACTTAATAAAATCTCCATATACCAAGAAAACGGGAAGTTACTAGGTAGTTATCTGCCAACGGGAATGGGTGCGGATCGGGGACTCTATATTCTCACGATGACCCTCGACGACAAAGGAATCCTTTCCGCCTATGACTTTGGAAATGACAGATTAGTTGAATTCGATCTAAATCACTTCGGACAATCTGAATTCGGGCCTAAATTTATTGATATGCCCAAGGATAAAAAACACCTTTGCGTGGCAAAATCAGGCTCGACAATTATCTCTACCGGAATGTTTGACGAAGGTAGATACGGTTTAATGAACAACAATAGCGAAGAATACTTTTTAAGTTACCCGGAAATACCGAGTTATCGCACTATAAACGATACTTTAAGAAGTGCTTTATTTGCCAGTAATATCATCAAGATAAAACCCGACGGAACAAAATTTGTCTGTGCGAATATGCAGAGTGGCATCATCGATTTCTGCTCTCTCATACCTTGCACCAATATCACTCGCGTTGCCGAGCTGAATCTTTATTCTCCGAAAGCCACAGTTAAAAATATGCGGAGAACGCCCGTTGCCTATTCCACAGACAATCTCTTCGGGTTCTGTGATATTGAAATTACTGACGAGTACATATACGCCTTGTATTCCGGTAGAAGTTACCGCAAATATAAAGACCAGATAGTATACGGTGAACGGATTGTTGTGTTCGACTGGGAGGGCAATCACGTCCACACTTATTTATTAAGAAATCCGTTCACCTCTATTTCTTTCAACAAAGAAGAGAATGCAATTTACGGTTTGACAAACAACCCGAATTCAGTGTTAATCAAATATACATTGGATTAATTTCCGCGTGAGACCAGGCCTTGGAATGATGTCTCAGATAGGTCTCCTTCCAAGGACCTTTACCCGGAAACGGCAAATAATACCACGGAGAATTGAATCGTTAGATTAAACCATGGCAAGAGAAACACGAGACATAGCATACCCGATCGCTTTCACCGGATTCATATTACTGGTTATGACCATACTGGTAATTGATCCTGACAGAATGAACGGGCTAACGCTTGCCAAATATTTCTGGTTCTATTCCACGTTATTACTCACGGGAGTTATAACATTCGGTCTTGCTTTTTACTCTATGTCGGTCGCGAGTATCGACATAACCAAGTCAATAATGATAGGGATTTTGACTGTAGTGATTATTGACATATCCCGCTACTCTAACATGGAAATGATGAACGCAAAAATATTTTTGCTAGTAATCATTTCCTTTTTCTTCTTCGACACCTTTTTCCACCACTATCAAAAAGCCACCAAGGTATTCCAATTCGTACTGATCGCTTTTGCACTACTGGAGGTAATCTGGGGATATTGCCAGTTGTACGCCTATATCCCCGATATGCAAAAAGACTTCACGCTCTCAGGCTCGCTACCCCACACGAACTCCTATGCCATGTTTCTGGCCATCACTCTACCCATAGCTCTCTATTGGACCATCACGTTATTCCAGAAATTAAAATACGGTTACTCTCGTCTCCTTACCGAAGCCGATGAAGAACATGTGAGATTGGAAATTGTTGACGACATTCTTTTATTCCTTCTTTCTGCCCTCGGGCTAATCGGGATTCTATCCATACTACCGTTTACGGGAATCCCATCCGCGTGGTTTATCGCAGGATGTAGCGGGCTATTTGTCCTGTACTTTAAACTGGACCTTCACTCCTTTATAAAGGCCTCTATACTCCGAAGTCACAAAAGAACTGCCATATCCGGGATCACTCTCTTACTCGTGATAGGCTTGCTTACCACCGGTTTTTATCGATTACGGAAGGATGAAATAAACGAACATCTGTTAACCTGGAAAATATCCCTGCAAGTGCTGAAGGAAAAACCGATCATTGGTGTCGGGATCGGCAATTTCCGGAAAGCATTCGGGGATGCCCAAACAATCTATTTTGAACAAGGAGAACCAACCGAACAGGAAGTAGCCCTTGCCGGAAATCCCAACTGCCCGGTGAACGACTTCATTCAACTGGCAACCGGCACGGGAATCATCGGGATATTATTGTTTATCGGCCTCATCGTTTCCGTCCTGTTCTCCGGATTCAGGAACATGGATAAACACCCGGAGAAACTGGCTATCACGGGAGCCTTAATTGCTTTTATCCTTGCGGGATTCATCAATTCCCCTATTCAATCATTATCCCTCTCGATCTTGTTGGTACTATTAATCGCTCTCGGGACCTCAGACATTCAGCCCGCAAGAAAAAGAATTCCCAAAGTTATACCGATCATGACCTCTCTACTTTTGATCGGGATCACGACCACCATCGTTTACCCCCAGTTCACGATGTTCAAAGCATACAAACAATGGGCCCACGGACGTCTTTACTATAAAATGAAAATATATGCCACGGCAGCTAAGATATACGCCCCGCTAACAAACACGCTACGTCACCCCTATTTTTTCATGGAATACGGGTACGCCTTGTCACAAACCGGGCAACATGAAGAGAGTATCGCCATCCTTCAACGAGTGGCACAAATTCTCCCTGACCCGCAGATTTATAATCGCATCGGCAAGAGCTACCAAGCACTGGGCGAATATCAACTGGCAGAACAGTATTTTCAAAAAGCACATCACATGGTTCCCAACCTTGTGTATCCCAATTTCCTACTGGCCCAATTGTACCTTGAAATGGGCCTGCGGGACAAAACACTGGAGTGTGCCCGTCAGATACTCACGCTGAAACCTAAAAAAGAATCAGAAGAAACACTACATATAAAAGCACAAATGGAACAATTAATCCAACGACTGGATTAATCCCGCCGAGGGATCGACCGGATCCCATTCACACCATAGTACATCTAAATCCATCACTTTGGGGAGACATCATAGTCTCCCTTTCTTTTATTCTGACAAATAACTATATTCGCGACATCATAAATCAACACGCATGAAACATATCCGGTTACTCATTCTATTTTTGATCTTAGGTATAACCACCTTATCGGCACAAAAGTCCCCTAAGCGAGAATTTCGCGGGGCATGGATTCAAACCGTTTTCCAGAGCGAATATGCTAAAATGACACCGGAAGAGATGAAAGCCGATTTTATTCGTAAACTCAACCAATTGCAAGAATGTGGGATCAACGCTATCATTTTCCAAGTCCGCCCGGAAGCCGATGCCTGGTACTTGTCGGAAATAGAACCTTGGAGCCGTTTTTGCACGGGCAAGCAAGGTGTTGCCCCCGATCCCCTGTTCGATCCCATGGCTTTCCTGATCAAGGAATGTCACCGCCGTAACATGGAATTTCATGCTTGGCTTAATCCTTTTCGCGCCGGGACTTCCGGCACCTCCACGCTGGCAGAAACCCACGTGTACCACGAACATCCCGAATGGTTCGTTACCTACAACAAACAGTTACTTTTCGATCCGGGCATACCCGCTTGCCGGAAGTACATTTGCCGGATCGTGGAAGACATCGTGAGCCGCTATGACGTGGACGCCATTCACATGGACGATTACTTCTATCCCTATCCCGTGAACGGGATGCCTTTTCCGGACGACAACAGTTTCCGCACCTACGGGAAAGGCTACAAACCCGAAGAACGGGACGAGTGGCGCCGGGAGAATGTCAATAAACTCATCCGCGAGCTGAAACACACCATCGTGACAACCAAAGAATGGGTACGCTTTGGGATCAGTCCTTTCGGTATCTACCGAAACAAAAAAAGTACTCCCGACGGTAGCGGTAGCAACACCAACGGGTTGCAGAACTATGACAACCTGTATGCCGACGTAACCTTATGGGTCAAAAAGAAATGGATCGATTACAACATACCCCAAATATACTGGGAAATCGGCCACCCGGCCGCAGACTATATCACGCTGGCTGAATGGTGGGACAAAAATGCTCATGATGTTCACCTATACATCGGGCAGGACGTTGCCCGCACGATGAAAGCCAATGATCTCACCCAAAAGATGGAACTCGCTCGTTCCTTACGTCACGTGAAAGGCAATTGTTTCTGGCCCGCGAACGAGATTCTTTGGAATAACGGAGGGATTGCCGATAGCCTCCGGGAACATTACCACCGTAGCCCCGCATTAATCCCAGCCTATACCCACATGTACAACGGCCGTCCCAAGAAAATAGCCTCTCCCCGAGCCGAACGCTCGGAAAAAGGCTACACGGTGAAATGGTTCGCCCGCGGTGACCGGGAAGATCCCCGTAATCCCCAGTATTTCGTCATCTACCGTTTCTTTCCCGGCCAGAAAATCAACCTGAACGACCCGGCTCACATCGTCGCTGTCACCCGCTACACGGAATGTTACATCCCGAACAAAAAATTCAAATGCCGTTACGTGATCACGGCTGTTGACCGCTTTCACAACGAATCAAAAGGAAAGAAGATAAAAGGTATACGGTAAATTTCACCGTGGTGAAATTTACCGCTGTTTATTTTGCACTCGCCTTTATTTCAGCATTTCCTTCAACAACCTCCCTGGCTAGCCTTCCCCCTTTGGCATCAACGCTTTATATGCTTTTTTTCCCAAACCAACGCCTAAAACGCAAGCATGCGTCGTTTCGAGAAGCCGTTTATAATTTAGCGATATGCATGCCTGCGATATTATTAACTTGTTGTTACTTTCCCAAGACTTTCTCCACTACTGCCGACAGCTCCTTTTTCTCCATGTGGGCTCGCACCACGATCTTTCCCTCTTTATCCACGACCACGAACATCGGCACGGCCAACACGTGGTACAAACCTCCCACACGAGACCTCCCCTTCTCGATTTCATCTATCACCTGCGGCCACGGCAACCTCTCCTCATCCAATGCTTTCTCCCATGAGGCCTTATTCTCATCAATACTCACCCCAATAATCTCGACCCCTTTCTCGCGATACTCTTCATAAAATTCCCGCACCCAAGGAAAAGACGCCCGACACGGCCTGCACCAACTTGCCCAAAAATCAAGCACCACCACTTTACCCCGGTAATCAGCAAGGCTCACCAAAGAACTATCACGCCGGGCTAGTGTAAACTCCGGAGCCAAGCGTCCCGGTTCAATCCGTTGCCGCAACTCGATACTTTCCCGAATCGCTTTTCCCCATTTGCTCTGCTGCACTTTCACGTCGAACTGCCCGAAAACCTGCTCCAGTTGCTCCAACGTCATATTATCCTTCATATAACCCAATTCATAAGCCACCATTTCCACGGACGGATTGGCTGCCATTATTTTCAACTGTTCTTTCTTTACACGTGCAATCCATACATCATACCCTTTCTTATACTCCCAATAAAAAGTAGTATCTTCCAATATTTCCGGAGTTTCCAGCACCTTTTCTAGTATCTCTGCAAATTTTGTAAACTCCGGCAATTCTTTTACCGCTTTATATTGCCCCTCCACTTGTTCGTACACGTCTTGATTCTTCGAACCGATAATTTGCATCCCAAGGACAGCCAGCTCCTCGTTTTCATCCATTCCTAAATTATTCCAATCACCTCGCATTTCGATCCGGCTATTTTCCAATGCCAACATCATTCGAACGCCCTCCTTCCCCTCCGGTTCCACCACCACGGTTGCCCATCCGGCATCCGGCACTTCTCCCTCAAACACGAACTTTCCTCCCTTCATTTCCACCGTATCGCTGATCACCCGCTGATCTTCACTACTCATCAATAACACGGCACGCCCGTTACCCGCTCCCTTAAACTCACCTTTCAACACGTATCCCGCCTGACTACCACAAGAGAACACCACGCTGATCACCAATAATATTAAAAAGCTTTTCATTTTTATCCTATTTTAAATTAATTACACGTCTATATTTTACGTCTTCAAGCACTTATCCACCCACTTTTTCAATTTTATACAATTTATCATTCTATACATTATTTCCAACCGGCATTCTGTTCCCACCCCATCATCTCCGCTTCAAAGGTATAGAACGGTAATGCCCAACGAGGATCATCCGGGGCAATTTCCAATACGGTACGCGTATTCAAATCAACAGGGTTTGTCAAAATTTCACGACGTACATAAATACCGGCATCTTCCGCCCCGTTCAGACGTTTAACATCAAAGAATCTCCAGAATGCACCCATCTCCCGTAATCGCTCATCCAGCACGTCCTGCACGCTACCTGTTACTCCGGCCTCGGCAGACGCCTCGTCCATGAAACGAGTGTATCTCAACGTTCGCAACGTCTCGGCCGCCTCACCTGTATTGCCACTCCGAGCCTCGCACTCAGCCTTGATCAGATACATCTCGGCCGTGGTCATCCCGATAAGCGAGTTACCAGCAAAACGTGAATAGCTATACAAATTCCAAGGTTTCAAACGTTGCCAATTTTCATGAGTGATATATTCGGTCCATGTCTCTGGATCCAATTCGACAAGATTGGCATAAGCCATCAAAAGAGGCGTACAAGAACTATAGAAATAAATCCAGCGGGCATCATTCTCCCGATCCCAAAGCTCATAAAAAGACTTTGATATCGGACAAGTTCCCCCTAACCCTTCCCAAGACACGTTGGGTAAGTACAACTCTTCATACTTGGCTACCGCCTCCACATCCATATCGTCCAACTCAAACATAGAACTTATAACAATCTCATCCACCGGTTCACCCTCTTCATCTAACACGCTAATCCAACTCCACTCTTCCAACTCGTACTCCGGTTCGTTCTTGAAATCCACTAGAACATGATGGGCTTTCAATGCTTCGGTCGCATTCGCCAACGCCAACTCGTAATCCCCCCGATATAAAGCAACCCGCGCACGGAACGCTTGCACGGTCGGTACTGTCGGACGGAAATTACGCGTCTGATCAAACGTCGTACGTCCTGCTCTCGTCAATGCTTCTTCCGCCAACCTTAAATCCTCGTAAATATGCTCCAACGTGTAACCGACAGTCTCCCGTCCCGGAATCTCTCCCGCCTTGGCATTATCCCGATAACCGATCCCCGGCTTGTCTTCATCCCACAAACAATATTGCGTCAACAACATAAAGTGGTAATACGCTCTACCGAAACGGGCCTCTCCCTCCACTTGATCGTGTACAGCCGCTGTCGTCTGCACGACCTCATCCAAATATTCCAGCACCGTATTGAAACGATAAATCCGTTCCCAAACCGGAGTCCAAGTCCATATCATCCAGTCCGACGTCATCAACGTCTCCCCTTGCCAACAATACGCCTCGTAAGTCGTAGGCTCTCCCGACAACAACCCGTACACGTAAAACTCCGGAGACAACTCCACCGCATCTGACAGCGGTAGCGCTTCCGTCAAGTAAGCCCCGGAAGAAGATCCTTCCCCCGTATCCGAATCTATATTGTTAAACAAATAAAGATCAATACTTCCCATCAGCCCGTAAAGCTGATCCATGTGATAAATGTAAGCGCTACCCGACTTGTCCGTTGGCTCATCCAAAAAGTCACTACACGCCCCCAATATCATGGTTCCCAACAAGGCGATAATTGCATATATTTTTTTCATATTTCTTATTGTTTTATCCATTCATAATCATTCTACCAACTCTTAAAACCGAGTCTCAATCCAAACGTGAACACGGGCATTGGTTTCAAACTTCCAAGAGGATAATCTGGATCCATCTTCCCGTTAGCACTCCAAATTAGCCCCAAATTACTTGCTTGTGCGTAAATATTCACCCGACTGAACACCCCTTGTTTTGCTAACAGGTTTTCCGGTAGATCATACCCCAAGAACACTTCATTCAAGCGAATATGATCACCTTTCACGAAACCACTCTTAAAATACATCGCTGCCCCTATCGTGGCCAAATATGTCTCTCCACTCCGGAAGGCATCCACATTACTATCCGTGTAAAGCGGCAACTCGGAATAAGACATCTGATTGGCGTATCCTTCGTCATATACCTCCAAAGCCTTGTCCAAGCGTTTAGAATAGGCCGCCGAGTTTCTACTAGCAGGTGAAAAACTGTCAGAAGAAGTCGTATTGACATAATAACCAAACTGCCCCGTGATCATGAAAGAGAGTGTCAATCCTTTCCAGCTAAACTGGTTACTAAAACTCAATGAACTCGTCGGGGCCAACGTTCCCAAATAATAAGCCCAATTACTATCATTAAACGACTCTCCTTCCCGAGGTATCACGTAATCCATCGAATGCGAAAAATTATAATCCATGATGGTCTCTCGTGTACCGTCTTTTCCTTCCAACAACACGTAACCTTCCGGCGTATACCCCACCGCTTTCAGCACTCCCACAGAACCGATCGGGTGTCCTACCACGTATGCAGGTCCCACCGGCATATAAGGCCCCGTGTAACCGAATTTTTTCAACTCATTGTGATTATAGGAATAATTCAACATCCCGCTCCAAATCAAATTTCCCGCTACCGGAAGATCCGAACCGATAGAAAACTCGATTCCCCTGTTCAATATCTCTGCATTATTCAACAACATGGATGTCTCTCCCTGTGAAATCACCGGCACCGTCGTGTTCGCCAATACATCGTACGAAAACTTGTTATAAAACTCTATGCTACCGCTCAACTTATGCCCGAAAAACGCCACGTCCGCCCCGATATTCAGCGTCCTCGACTTTTCCCATGTCAACGTGTTGTTTCCGCGTGCAGCGATCGTATTAAAAGACTCGTTACCAGAATAAACCAAGCTACCCGGATATACAGCCACCGTCGTCACGCTGGACGTTCCCTGTTTACCGGCTGCCACACCCGCAATACCATATGATACCCGCAACTTCAACTGATCCACCCAAGAGACCTCTTGCATGAAACGCTCGTTCGAAATCAACCAACTAGCTCCCATCGACCAAAACGGAGAGAATTTATCACGCACGTCTTCCGCTTGAAAATTGGATGCATCCGTACGGAAACTGGCAGTCACCGAATAACGATCGTCATAAGTGTATGATGCATTCGCATACACCGAGAAAAAGCGATCCTCCAATGTTGACAGACTTCCCAATTTCTCGAAAGGCATATACTCGGATACCCCGAAAATATTATTCCGTTTCGTCACGTAATCCAACTCTGTCAACACGGAATTAGTGTATTTGTTATACCCGTAGCGTGTCACTTTCGGATCCGCCTCCGTCGTGGCGGAAATAACCTCCGTCCCCACCAAGGCATTGAACATATGTTTATCTTTTATCATCGTATAGTCCACCTGCCCGCGCAAATTATAAGCCTCATACGTGTGTCCCTCGTTCGAAAACACACCCCCGGTCGGGAAATAAGAAACGTACCTCCCGGACTCTAATGGCTCGGCATACGTGTTATACAAATTTCTCACGTAAAATGATTCCGGCTCGTAAGACACGTGCTTGGTATATCTTCGCTGTTCATATTGTCCCTTGGCACTCACGTTCAATCCCCAATTTGTCCGGTATTCAAAACCTCCCTGTATCCTGTAATTCATCGTTTTCGAATAGTTATCCGTGTATTTCCGGTCGGCTACAGGATTGTACGTCCAGTCCGTCGGAGTCTTTCCTGCATAATATTCCCCCGACATCAACAAAGGCTCATATACCGTCTGAGAGGTTGCCACGTGTACGAAATTTCCCTCGTCATCCGTCAGTCTCGTCCACGGACTAAGCCACCCCCGCATACTTTCAATGCTCGTCCCATTGTTCTCATCCCGATCAAACATAGTACTCACCGCAAATTCGAACGTCAAGTTCTTCGTCAACCGGGTATTACTCGCCAAGTTCAACAACATACGTCGCTTGCCATTTTCTTGCAAGTAACTATCTTCATCATCATAAGAAGCCGAGAACGCGTAATCCAACTTCTCTGAACCTCCCCGCAACGACACGTTATATTGCTGACGCATCATCCGCTGGAACATATACTCGTTCAAATCATCTTTCCACACTTCCCGGTTTCCTAATTCGATAAGTTCCTGTTTTTTAGCCTCATAATCTCCCGCGGAGAGATTCTTTTTATTATCCCGTTCGTACAGCATACCGAATGGAGCCGACATATATCGCCTCCGGGAGGAAAGTTTCGTGTAAGGATCATTACTTGCAAGATTAATCGGATTATATTTATGCATCAATTCCTCGAAACGGAATTGATTCTCCGCTGAAGCCATATTGAACAAATAGTCCAAATCTGTCCGTGAACTCACAGACCAGTACGCATCTGCCGCAA
Organism: Butyricimonas sp. BSD2780061689_150309_C8; assembly: GCF_015560935.1. Lineage (NCBI taxonomy): Bacteria > Pseudomonadati > Bacteroidota > Bacteroidia > Bacteroidales > Odoribacteraceae > Butyricimonas > Butyricimonas sp. BSD2780061689_150309_C8. The sequence continues at coordinate 38,561 of NZ_JADMSV010000018.1, read as the reverse complement.
TCTCCAACTTTCTCCCCGTTCGTCCCTTTTTCGTAGTGATCACGATCACCCCGTTGGCAGCACGTGCACCGTAGATAGAAGTTGCCGCCGCATCTTTCAACACCGTCACCGATTCTACATCATTCGGGTTAATCGTTGAAAACGGGTCGCTATCAAGCCTATAGCCACTGATCGGGAACCCGTCCACCACGATCAACGGATCATTGTCCGGCTTAAAATTGGCATTTCCCATAGAGACTTGAGATATGGTGCCCTGCCCCCGAATAGCAAACCGCACCTGCCCATCCACGGGGGCGCTGACAACTGTTAATCCCGGTACCAACCCAACCAACGCTTGCGCAAGATTGGACGTCGGTTTCTTCCTTAACGTCTCCTCATCCACGATCGAATAAGCTCCTGTTGCCCGCTCCTTGGCAATCGTCTGGTATCCCGTCACCACCACATCTGCCAATGCCTCTCTATCCTCTTCCAGCACAACTTCAATAAATTCCTTATCGGTCACCGGAATCTCCTGCTTTTTCATTCCCACGAAAGAAAACACCAACATATGCTTTCCCTCCTTCGGTAACATAATATTAAAAGCTCCGGCTGTATCCGCAACAACTCCTAACGCCGTACCTTTCAATATCACGGTTGCTCCCGGCAGAGGCATCCCATTCTCATCAACGACTCGCCCTTTCAATATTCTTTCCTCTTTCACATCCTGTTTCACCGGAGTACCCTTCCATATAATAATTGTCTTTTCCTCGATTGCAAACTTCAATCCCGTCCCTTTCAGACATACTGTCAAAATATTCTCAACAGGTTCATTCTTAAAAAAGACATCCACACATTCCATTCCCGCAATATCCGCATCGCTATACACGAAACTGAATTCCGTGTTCCGCTTGATCTCCCCGATAACTTGTTTGATCGTAGCCTTCTCCAAGTTCATGCTCAACCGTACCTGCTGGGAATAAACCCCGGCATGCACTTGCAGCGCAAACAAAACCGATAAAATAAACGTCGCTTTCATCATTAAAATAAGCTTCATTACTTTTCTATGCCTGTCCATGCAGGCATAAAGATTTTTTTTCATAACTTTGTAATTAAGATTCTACAATAATTCAATTCCTGTTTGCAGCAGGATTGAACGAGTTTGACAAGGAGCAGTGTTTGCAGCACGGCTCTTTGTTTATTTCACAATAATCATGTTTTTATTCACTTCAAACTTCACTTTCCCGGTTCGTTCGATAAATTTCAGCACGTGAGCAATATCCTCATGTTTCTTGATGTTCAACGAGTAAGGAATTTCTTTCAACTCCTTGTTCGTATAAAACACATCGAACGAATACCAGCGGCCCAATTCCTCCAAAATAAATTCCAAGGGCTTGTTATCAAATACCAAACGGCCATCTTTCCAACCAACATATTGTTCAACATCAACCTCGGCCACGGTTAACCGGTCATTTTCTCGATTAAAGTCAGCTTGCTGCCCGGGATTCAACTCCACTTGTTGCCCGTCAGCCTCCACGTTCACCCGTCCCTGTACCAAAGTCGTCAACACATTCACCTCCCTCGTGTAGGCCCGTACCCCGAACGAAGTTCCCAACACCCGAATCGCCACCTGCTGCGCCTCGACAATAAAAGGCTGTTTCTCGTTACGTTGCACGTCAAAATATCCCTCTCCCGTCAAGTACACTTTCCGCTTCTTTCCCCTGAATTGTTTCGGGAATCTCAATTCCGATTCGGCATTCAGATAAACCGTTGTTCCGTCAGCTAACACCAAAGTATATTCTCCCCCGCGAGGAACACGCAGTGTATGATATATCTCGCAGGAATCTTGTAGCCCACCGGAAACAACCTCCGTGTAATTCAACGTATCACCGCTATTTCTCACGCCCTCTTCCAAAGCCCTGTTCATTTCCCGATCCAACATCACTTTCGTACCGTCAGGCAACACCAATTCTGCCATGGATGCTCCGGGAACAATCCGTGAAGAAGTTTTCTCCGACTTCACTTCCCGAGTACTATCCCACGAAAGATACACGATCCCACCTACCAACAAAGGCAAAATAAACATGGCTGCATAACGCATCCACAACATTTTCCGAGAAGATCGTTTCTTCCGTACTGTCCGGCTTAAAATCCGGTTCCATTCCAGTTCTTGCTGTTCCGGGGTCTTCACGAAACGACGAATCCCGCTCTCCAATCGTTCCATGGAAACCACGTTACGGAACAACTCTTCATGTTCCGCTCGCTCGTCTCTCCAACGCTCTAGCTCGTCCATTTCCCCCTCGCTTAACTCTCCTTTCACGTAACGGACGACCAATTGTTTTATCCGGTCATTATTCTGAATCTCCATATTCTGATATTCATTTTATACTAAAGCACGCAAACTTTCATTTGGTGTAATACAAAAAACAATTATTTTTTATTCGAATCAAAATATTTTTCTAATCATACCCTATTTCAAGGGTTAAGTAACCCTTTTCACAAGGTTATAATACCCCATCGCCCTTCTATCTCCCTTTCATCACCCTTTCATCGCCGTTCTGGAAGGACGAGGAAAGGTTAAAGAATAGGTCTTGTAACGTCCGTTAAGTAGTTAAACCTTAGTATTACAGTAGTAAAACCCTAGTATTAGTAAGTATTCAGGAAATCCAGACTAGTAGAGAAAGAACGTTTTTCAACCGTTCCCTCATATAATGATTGGCATTATTCTTATGCTTTTTGACCGTGTTGACCGAGATATTCAACGTTTGCGCAATCTCCTCATGACTTTTCCCGTCGAGGCTCATCTGGTAAACTTCTTTACATGCCGGGGATAATTCGTTGAAGACATCCGATAGGATTTGAAATATCTCCGATTCCAGAATCCGATCCAGAAATGACTCGGAATCCTCCCCCTCTGTTACCACCCGCCTAGCATATTTATCCTCCACCTGCTGATGGCGCATCAAATTGAGACAGTCATTCCGGACGGCTTTATACAAATAAGCCTTCACGGCATATTCCCCCCGGAAATCAGCTCTCTTCTCCCATAAATCGACAAAAGCATCCTGCACGACATCATCAATCATCGTGTCCTCGTTCAAGTACTTTGCGGCAAAATAACGTAATGCGACCGCAAACTTGTCATACAAGACACGGAAAGCCTTCTCGTCCCCTTGAGAAAAATCAATGATAATATCTAGCTCTTTATCACCCAAATTGATATTATTTAAAACTACTCGATCTAACTTTTATCCTTCCCAACCGTTTACAAAGATAAAACTTTTATTTCAGAACGAGATATAAAAATAGAGAGACCCGGCAATAAACCTTTTCTCTCCCGTTTTGTCTTAAATGTAAATGCATTTTTAAAACGCATGAAATTTATCGACCACTTAAAATTCTAAATTCCATGCCATTACAAACGTTAATAAAACAAAGTATGAAAACAGTAACCCTAATTATCTCGTCGCTTTTTCTTTTCATGGCATTAGGAGTAAGCGCACAACAACACGGCCCACAACATCGCGGGCAAAGAGGTCACATGAACCCCGAAGAAATGGTAAAGAAACAGGTTGAACAAATGAAAACCGAGTTGAAACTCAACGAGCAACAAGAAAAACAGGTGAAAGATTTGTTTACCGAAAACCTCAAGAAGAGAGAGGAACTCATGAAAAAATATCAAGGACAACGAGATTCCGTGATGGTCAACATGAAAAAGATGGAAGACCAGCAAAACCTTTCCCTAAAGAAAATCTTGACAGAAGAGCAATATAAAACTTATTTGACTAATCTGGAAAAGAGAAAACAAGAAATGGAAAAACGCCGGAAAGAGATGATGGATAAACGTGGCGGACAAAGAGGCGGCCACGGCGACCCTGCTACTGTAAATGAAGACCACGAATGTAAAGGTTGCGGCGGTTGTGACAAACACAAGTAATCCCATATATTGATCAAATCATAAAGCCGAACCATTTTCTCGTTAGCAGAAATGATTCGGCTTTATTTATGAATAAAAATCTTCTATTCCCCCAATTTCTGCACCAAAACCTTCTGTACTTCTTCCGGTTTCGGATTCACGGCAAGAATCGTCCCGTCCCGATCGACCAGAAAGACCCCGCCCCCGGCATTTCCCAACATATAACGGGTCCACAATTTCTGCCCATCATCCAGCTCGACCAGTTGCAACCAAGGGTATTTATCCTGAACAATAGCCTGCTTCATCCGCTCGGTATTCTTGAATTCCCTAGCAACACCGACAATCTCGAAACCTTTATCCTTATACTTCTCGTAAATCGGGATCATCATTTTCGCCTTTGCCCGGCAAGGCATACACCATGAGGCCCATAAATCAATGATCGCAATTTTCCCATTGATCACCTCCGAAACATTTACCACACGCCCCTCCAAATCCGGAGCCTCAAATTCCACATAATGCCCGCCCGGTTTCACGGAATGAAAACCGTCGATTAACATCTTTCCCAAACAGGTATATTTACTGGATGCGAATTTTTCTGCCAACACGTGATAAGCATTTTCCAATTCATCGTCCAACTCCGCCTGATACACCTGACGCCGTTGTAATTCATCCACCACAAGGAAATAGTACAACTCATCCCATTGCCCCGCACAGAATTTATGCATAAAAGAAAAACGTTTCCAGCCGATCTCCTGTTGTTGCAGTTCTTGATATTTCCGGTATCTATCATTAAAAATTCCTCCCCGTATCTCGTAGCTCTTATCGACATTCACCGTGATATGCAATTTCCCGTTCTCGACGATAAACGGGACGGTATACCACACTCTCGGATTCTTAGTTACAAAGATCAATTTGTAACCCTCCACGTGCGGTAATTCCAGCACGTATTTAAAACGTCCATTCTCTACCGGAACGTACGTCCCGTGGTAACGGGAATCCACCGTGGCATCCACTAAAAGAACCTCCTTTGCCTCCATACCGATCAACTCGCCACGAATCACGCAACGCACCTTTTTCTCCCCCGCGATAGCCAGATTTCCCACGAACAAAAGCAATATCAGGCATTTCAAATAATTCGTCATATCTTCTCATTTACAAGTAAAAAAGGAGTCGCAAGCGACTCCTCGAAACTACATTCATCACTATTTTATAACCGGAAATCCTTCCTGCTCCCGATCCAAACGATACAAATGATAAAAATTACCGTTTCCGGATTCATAAGTTACATTCATCACCTCTCCCTTACCATTATCACTTTTAACAAGGAAACCATATTCATCCAACGCGTAAGAAGTCGTTTCTCCATTCAAGTTCAACGATAATGTTCGGGTATCACTATAATTTTTTTCCAACGAGTAACCATCACCCTTTACCGAAACCAAATTGTTACCTGAATACGTGTAAATCCGATCTTCCATCAAAACCCAACTTTCCTCACTCTGGTTATTCACCGTGTAAATGCGATTCGTCACGATCTTCCCCCCGTGATATTCATACTCGCATTTATAAAGTTCACGAGACACGTAATCTTTCGCATTTCCCGGGCTATACTTATCAACAAACAAACGAACATTCAACACGCTTCCTTTCTCGTCGTACTCGTATATATAAGTTTCAACCCGTTCCAAAGGATAATCATTATTAAAATCCTCACCCACCCCAAAATCTTTTTTCGGTGTAAAATAAGAGATTTTCTGTCTGGTAACTACACTCTCTTCATCAAGCGTAAGTGCTACTTCGTAAATAGTTTTCGCAACCAACGGGATACTATCTTCTAACGAATAATTTCCCGCTCCATATTTCCGGGCTAACTCTTGATCCAAATCAGCGATGGCATTCGCATCAATCTTGTACACGTAATCATCCAGAGAATATGTCATCACACCCTGTTCCTTCGTGATCACAAGTTCTCCTTTCTGGCGTCCGTTCTTATCGAATCGCTCTATGGTCGAGATCTTATCATTCTCATACGCCAATTTTAGCGTGTAATCCCCCCAATGCTCATTATGCCCCGTGATCTCTTTGACACGAACCGGGTTAACAACTTGCTTGCCCACTTTGACATCATCGTCATCATTACAAGAAACCCAGACAACAGCAAATAACAACAGACATCCTATATTTCTTAACATCAATTTCATAACCAATATATTTTAATAACCACTCGTATTATTATAAGTCACGCTCGTAATCCGTCCAAAACCCTCGTATCTTCCATGAACGTCACGATTGGGTTCCAACGTTCCACTCCTCAATTGTGTAATAGGGATCGTGATCACTTTACCCTCTCCTGTTGACTCCTTGTAAGTCGTTATCACCAACAATCTATTTTGCGCACTCTGAGTAGAAATTCCGGTAGAAGAACCAGAATTTGACACGTTCATTCGGGAATACTCTTCACGCCACAATCTCATCGAAGTAATATCACCATCCCTTTCTTTATCCACTGCATAACGAGGCTCTGCCACAACTTCACCTGCATTTCCCAACGAGAATGTATAAATCTGATCTTTGGTTGCATAATAAAAATCAGGAGATACCGGAGATGAGGCAAAGCCGACAGCCTCGCTTATACCAGGACAATGAGATAAATCAAACTTCCCAACCCCAACTTTTTCATTAAAACCGTAAGAGTCGTATTTCATCATTCCCAACCATCTTTCATTTCCTTGTTCAGCCTTGAAAACCGTCAACAATTGAGAATTTTCACCCTCTCCCATCCATATCGCATCGTATGCACCAATATTATTCACGTCAAAAGCTGCACTTGAACTCTGTTTCGGGAATTGTTGGAAGGAATCATACCAACTGCTCACAACCAATATTCGTTGATTTTTTTTATCAAAAACATAAGGGAATTCATTATAATATGAACCACAGACTCCCATCATCGTGACATAATAATCCCGTTCATCAAAATCCGGTGGTAAAAGATAAAAATCATACGTCAAATTTCCCCAGTTGGTTGTTCTCCGATAAACATGACCATCTAAATTTAATAATTCCAATCCTTTATAATTCCACAAAAGAATCCCTTTAGGCACAAATTCAGATTCATCTATCGGGAAAACAAATATATCATTGTTTTTTTCCTTATCGACCAACTCATAAGGATCTACCCGATAAACATTCTCCGCTGTAACGAAGGTCAAAGTACGACAATCACCGGATCTAATCAATGAAGACATTCCTGTTACAACTCCATCCAACAAATGTTGATTCACGGAAGAATAGACATTTCTGAAAATACGGGTATCCTTATCCGTGAAATTACGCGTGGAAAAGTTCATCGACATGATCAAGGAAATATCCGAATTTTGCCCGTCACGCGTGTCTGCCACGAACAATCCCGTTCCTAAGGATGCCTGCACGGAAACTGAAATTCGGGCAAATTCCTGAATCCCGGTTGTTTTATCTGTCACGGTCAAAATCAAATTATACGCTTTACTATCCGGAACCACGGAAATCGGCTCGCTAAACGTCATCTTGTGTGACAACACTGTTTCCGGATACTTGTCTCCCTGTATTTTCCACTCGTATGTCAAGTTTTCATCTTTTACCCCATTTTTATAAATGATTGGGCTAATCTTCAACGTGTCGAATTGAAAAACATTCACCGAAGTCGATGCATCTCCAAAGTCGATCACAATGGGCTTCACAACTTCGAAATCAGTGGACGACTTGTCATCATAACAAGAAGTCGCCACGACCGTCATGAATAATAAGAAGAATATGGATAATTTTTTCATTATTTCTTTCTTTATCGCATTAAACATCATCAATTAAGGCATCACGACTTCATCCCCCTCATACTTGCCATCCTCATGTCGCAAGGGTTCTCCGGGATGTTCCCGATTATATTTATACAATGCAGCTCTCACTTGTGCCACCGCAGCATCCAACTCCGTGTAAGTCCACTCAACCATTCCCTCTGGCACCTCAATATCAAAAGGAATTAACGGCAAGTCTAGCACTCCTAAAATGAAACGATACCAACTAACAGAAAAATTACCGAAATACCAAGAAAGATAGCTCCAATTGGATGGTTGTGTTAATTGATCAGTTACAGACAAAGAAAAATAACGTCTATCGAAACCAGCTAAGGGAAAATCCTCATTGGGCACCAACTTCACGTGAACGATAAAAGTGCTATCACTCATATCCTTCGTGCGATGGAGTTCAACTGCCGCAGAACCTTCAAACTTACCGGCAGGCACTATTCCCTCCAACAATTGGTATTGCTCCGGACGTGCAGTATTCACGTAGTTCGTATCACCTTCAACGACAGCAATCATGACTTTCCGGTCATAATTCACAGAATCACCCGTTGTCACCACCCGGATGTTTTGCACGTAAACATCTCCACCCAAATTGGTTACAAAACTATACTCGCTCTCTGCCTTTCCATAAAAATACACGCCGGCTGCTTGCTCGTACATCAATGTTTTTTCCTGTTCGCAAGCAGACAAAAGACCTAAAAACAGAGCGCCCATCAGCCATCCGCTAATAATTCTCTTTATATTTTTCATATTCGTTCTTTTTATTTCTTGTAATCTTCCATTCCGCCTAAATCCACATCCCACGTGGGTAACGGTACTACGTAAACAGCATCAGTTGCGGCTTTTGTCGCATAAGGAATTTTCTCGAATCCCAAGCGTTTGTAATAGTAAAACAATTGTCCCTCGTTGATAAACTCACGTTGATATTCCTTCGTGATCTCATTCTGCACGAAAGCCACAGTTAAGTCGTTACCTAAAACAGACATTCCTCTTTTCTCGCGAACGATATTCAATCTATCGATAGCCAACAAACGGTCTGCATCCTTTCCGGTAGCCAGCAAGCACTCTGCCGCAATATAATACATCTCTGATTTCCGAATCAAAGGCATGGTACTACCGTATTTGTATTTTTCTACTTCCCAAAATTTCACAAAAGCCCATCCGTCATAATGCTCGTTTCCAGTTTGGTCATACCAACGAGCCAAACGATAGTCCGTGGACTCGAATAAACCGGTGGCTCTAGCCTTTGTATGGTATAACAAATCGGCATTCTCATTCGGATCATTCGCCCTCGGATTCATATAGTACTGCATATTCTCGAATAGCTTGGTAATATCCAACGCGAACACATGCTCGGTAGTAAAGGTCAAATCCCGATCTGCCGGATCGTAAGCATCAATCACGTAAGAACTAATCCAAGAGGTTTCACCACCTTCTTTCACAAATAACTCGGCCAATGGTAATGCCTCGGTTTTGTTGCCCATCCACATATACACACGGGCCAATGTACAAACAGCAGCCCAATAATTAAAACGCTTGTGCCGATTCTCGAAAAATTTATCCTCATTCGGTAAATCATAATCATCCGGTTTAGGAGTCAATCCAAACGGATCATTATCATTCAAGAGTTCCATGGACTCCTGTAAATCAGCAATGACTTTCTCCAACGCTTCCCCCACTGTCAATTGCTTTTGTAACTCCCGAGAATATTCCTTCATGTAAGGTAAACACAAACGCTCCAAATTTTCAGGACGTTTGTCCAAATCTCCCCATCCGAACAAACGTAACAAATCAAAATGCAAGAATGCCCGCAATCCTAAAGCCTCTCCTTTTATGACAGCGTACATGGCTGGGGAAAACATCTCTTTTTTCTTCTCCAGATTTTCCAATAAAAAATTCACGTTGGCAATAATATTGTAACTTTTACTCCAAATTCCATTGGATGAAGTTGTTGTTGCCGAATAATTATAACGAGTCGCATTATACCAGGCAGAAGACTCTCCCCCCTTCACATCAGTTTGTTGCGCTAAGGCATCCACGAATCCCCAAGTAGCCTCTCGCCCATATAAATCCTGATCACTCATCAAAAGGTAAATCCCGGTCAAGGCATCTTTAAAACCACTCACGGATTGAAACATCACATCGGCCTTAACCTCCGACTTCGGATCTACATCCAACCAATCTTCACATGACGTCATTGTTCCTAAAAGTAACAAAACGCATAATATATTACATAATCTCTTCATAATCATTAAATTTAAAATGTAGCTTGTATAGCGAAATTAAATGACCGAGCAAAAGGGTAGGAAGTACCTCGTTCTGTCTTGATAGAAGACAGCATAAACACATCATTCATATAAAACTCTACCCGCAAGCGCTCCATGGAAAGTTTCTTGATAAAATCGTATTTCCAGAAGTCATAACCGATTCTTAACGAAGAAAGACTAAACTCGTTACGATCCTGCACGAAACGGGAAGTCGGTTGAGTTTTCTCATCCTTATACTCGCGCTCTTCTTCCACCCATCGATTAGGTAATGTCTTGTATGGCTTTATGTCTCCCGGATTTCTCCATCTTCCAGCATACAAACGTTTATCCACGTTCCCTGTAAGTGAGGCATTTTCCACTTTATCCACCAAAGTTTGATTGTACATCTGAGCCCCGTATTGGAAACGGAAAGTGGCATTCAGCTCTATTCCTTTATAGCTGAACATGAATCCAGCCGTTCCTTGGAAATCCGGCATTTCATCACCACAAACGACTTGATCTGCTACTCGATACGTGTAAGTCCGGTTACCATTTTTATCCAAATAAATTTCCTGACCGTTTGATGGATCAATTCCTAAAGACCGAACAGCCCAAATTGCATCTAGTGAAACACCATCATAATATTTCTGAACCGGCTTATTATTATTCAATACATCTGAAACGACTTCATTCTGTTTTGCATTGAAGTTCTTCATGGCAGAGGACACGCCCGTCACTCTATTTTTATTACGTGATATGGCCGTCGTGATCGTGAAATAGCCTCTCTCTTTAGGCATATTCCAAGGTGTAACACTCAAACGAATATCGAATCCCTTGTTTTCCACATCACCTATATTCTCTTTCACGGTTTCAAATCCGGTATAAGTCGGGATGTCAAAATCCAACAAGTTATTTTTCGTTTTGCCGATATAATAATCAAACTTTACCCCCAATACTCGTCCTAAATTAAAATCTACCCCAATATTGTAATCAAATTTCTCTTGCCATTTCAGATCATCGTTACGCATTCCTTTCAACATGGCGCCCAAAAATCCACCGTAAACCCTCTGCAAATCGTACTCGTAAGTCGCCAAAGACTCATAAGCATCCGCACTCTGAGAACCGGTATATCCCAAAGATCCCCGTAATTTCAATTGTTGAATCTTAGAATCCTTTAACCAAGCCTCGTTATGAATATTCCATCCCAATCCGACACTCCAGAATGATCCCCAACGGTTATTCTTTCCATACTGGCTGGAGGCACTCGTCCGGTAAGAACCATCTACTAAAAAACGATCGTCAAAAGCATAGTTCGCTGCAAACAAGATACCCATATCCCGAATCGTTGATTCACGTCCTGTCGGGATGGCATCTTTTGCATACTGACGGGCAAAAATAATATCGTTCATCCGATCATGCGGAAAACCTTCTGCCTTGTAAATAATTTCCTCGAAGAAAGCTTCAGACAAAGTATACCCCACATTGGCAAACACGTAATGTTTTTCCCCGAATTGCTTAGAGTACTGCATATTTACGTCACCACTCAATCGTTTTTCTTCTCCCTCATTAATCTGGTAACTTCCTTTACGGAAAAATTCATCATCTTTATAAGACCTGAACTTTAAATGATTAGCCGGATAAAATTCATCTGCACGTACTCGTTTTTCTGTAATTCCAAAACGTCCCGTTACTTTCCATCCCATCACGATCATCCATTCCACGCTCAAGTTATTCGTCACATCAATATATTTCGATTGTAACTTCGTGTTCAAAGAGGCATTATACAATGGATTCGCCACAAAATTATCCGCCCCCGGAATAATGTTAGCATTTTGTACCAACTGGCCCTTTTCATCATAAGGAGAAAGGTAAGGATTGACGGCTGCATACTCGCTAAATGCTCCATAAGGAGAATCATTGGCCACGTTAGAAGTAATCGTGAGATTATCTCTAAAATTCAATCCTTTATACCGATAAGAGATCGACACGCTTCCCTCGTAATTGGTTCTGTCAGATCCCTTCATCGTACCTTGTACATTATTATAATTAAATCCGACAACCAGATTCAAACGTTCATTACCCATCTCAAACGAAAGCCCATGTTTCGTACCGACACCATTACGCAAAGGCTTGGATAACCAATCCGTATCAATCCCGGAAACCACTGCTGCTAATTTCTGATTATACTCTTTTTGCAAATTATAATAGGTATCCGGATTTTTATCATAAAACATATTTGCATCTTTCTCCAACTCTAACTTTTGAGCTGCATTCGTTAAATTGTAAGAAGAAAGATCTGGAGCCTGAATTTCCAGACTACCATTATACGAAATACGCAGAGAGGCATCCGTATTCTTAATTGTCTCAATAACAATCACCCCGTTAGCAGCTTTAGACCCATAAATGGCTTTTGCCGAAGCATCCTTTAAAATGGTCAATGATTCAACCCTATTCATATCTAAATCCGCAATTTTTTGGATAGAGGCTTCAAAACCATCCAAGATAAATAAAGGTGCATTCGGGTCATTAGCATAACTTCCTTTCAAGTCTATATCATCCGAATTAACATCAAAGGCCGTCTTTCCTCGCAATGCCATTGTCGGCATTTTATTCGGGTCCGATCCATATTCCAAGTTATCAAAAATCATCAATGACGGGTCCAGATTTTTCAAACTGGCAAACACGTTTGAATTACTTACCTTTTTCAAATCTTCTCCCTTCATGGTCAAAGCCGAACCGGTAAAACTTCCCGCTTTTCGTTGAAAGATACCATTCACAACGACCTCTTCCACTTCTGTCACGTCCTCTTCCAAAATAACCAAAAGCGGTTTATCATCCGTAACTTTAATCTCTTTCGTCTTCATTCCCACAAAAGAAAATTGCAAAGTAATTTCCTTATTACCAGGCAAAGTCAGCCGGAATCTTCCTGCCGTATCCGTCACAACTCCCCCCGTAGTTCCTTTTATCAAAACAGTTACTCCCGGAAGTGGCATTTTATCCTTATCCGTCACCTTCCCCTCAATCTTTCTCCCCTTATCATCTTCCGGAGCCGTTTTTACGTTATCCTTGGCGATTACCAAGAAATCTTCTACCAGCTTACAATGTAAACCACTTCCTTTTAAAGCCTCGTTCAAAGCCTCCACGGCATTCACATTCCGTAAAGTCACGGTAACCCGTTTTACAGTCTTCAACAGTGTATTGTTATACACCACCACGTAACCGGATTGAGCCTCGACCGCCTTGATAACCTCCTCGATCGCGGCATCCTTGAACAGGATACTCACCTTTTGCTGCGTGTAACTATTTTCAGCATGTAACTGAAATAGCGTCACAAAAATCATTAATAGCTGCAATCGCATAACTTTCCAAAATTTGCATGTCACTTTCCCGCACCGGGATGTGCCATCTTTTGATTTTTTTTTCATAGATTTGTGTACCATTAATTATTAATTCTCTCTTGCCGGAGAGATTTAGTTAAATAGAAAAGGGGAAGAGGACCAATTCTTCCTCTTTTATTTTTTATATATCAAGATTGTTCCATCACTCTGTATATCAAATTTTAATGATTGTGTACTCGCCAACAATTCTAACATAAAATCAATTGATTTACTTCGTAGTGCAGCCCCGGAAAAACACACGTCTCGCAAGGATTCATCAGCAAATTTAAAATTCACATCATACCAGCGTCCCAACTTCTGAACGATCTCGGATAAGGGCGTGTTGTAAAAATAAAATGTACCGTATCGCCACGAGGTGAAGTATTTTAAATCAACGGTCTCCACGGTCACTTTACCCGAAACAATATCATAAGAGGCACACTCGCCCACGTCAACGGCTGCCACCCCATGCTCTGTTCTTAAATTGATCTTACCACTTTCCAACACGGCCCTGCATTGTCCTTCTCCCGGGTAACAAGATGCGTTAAAAGAGGTTCCCGTGACCTCGATTGTCGCCCCCTCCATGATGACGTTAAAATGCCTTGCCTCATCCTTTGTCACCTCGAAATAAGCCTCTCCGCTTAAACGTACATCCCGGCTATACTTGCCAAATGCAAGCGGGTACTCCAAGCGGGTTTCTGAATTCAACCATACTTTTGTCCCGTCAGATAACACCAACATATACTCGCCTCCCCTCGGAACCTCGATTCGATTGTATGCTAACTCTTTTGGTTGAGTAGTATTCCCTGTCACACCACTATAATTCAAGGCGTTTATATCCTTTGATAACGTAATTTCCTGTCCTGAATGTTTATCCACGATAACCGAATCAATGGTCCGGTTCAAATCAATCACTTGACCATCTGAAAGGTAAAGAATCGCCTTAGGTCCTCCCGGTAGGATCTGTTTAGCCACAGATACAGGAAGCACCTCCCTCACTTGATGTTTAAACTTGAGAAAATAAAATAACGTGCCACCTAACAACAATGGTAAAAGAAATACTGCCGCATATTTCAGAAGTCGAGAATACCCCAATGATCTCTGCCTTGTTCTTTTCAGAATATTCTCCAAAGCATTTTCCTTGTGCAAGGAATCAATCCCCTTCAAAAAGTTTCCCATCCCTGCAATTCCCTTTATATCCTCGTACATCTGTTCATTTTCGGGAGTCTCATTACGCCACTCCTGTAACTTCATCAGCTCTTCCGATGAACACTCGTTCCGCAAGGCCCTCCATACAATTTCTTCCCAATTTTGGTTCATATAAAATCTAAATAAATGATCAATTATTGAGAAAGAAACGTGGGAAAAAAGACTTTTTTACAATGAACTGATTACGAGAGAAAAAAGAGATTTCAATTGTTGAATAATAGCTGTTAATACAGCTAAATTCTAACTATTATTAAAGGATCGTTTATTAATACAACGAAAAAAACGAAAAATGGGTGAAAAGAATTAGTAAGAAAATACAAAAAAAGTAAGAAATAACTCGAAATCCTCTCTGTTCAAATTTTCCCTTAACAACTTCAAAGCCCTCGCTAGTTGGGTCTTAACGGTATTAACAGAGACTTGCATTTCCTCTGCCACGTCCTTGTATTTTTTTTCATTGAAACAGATCGCAACAAGCACTTGCTGACATTTAACAGGCAAATTTTTAACGGCTTTCATCAACAAATCAATCTTGGAATCATCTTCTGATTCCGGCTGAAAATAATAGACCAATTGATCTGTCATTACTTCCACATCCACAACGCTTTTGGGTCTCTCCCGGACACGATCCACACACATATTTCGTGTCATCCGATACAATAAAGGCCGGGCATTTTCCGTGGTCAAACGATCTCGATACATTTCCCAAAAACGTACAAACGCCTCCTGTACTATATCCTCCGCCTCCAAAAAATCCTCGGTAAACTTTACGGCATACAAACACAGGGCCTCGTAATTCTTATCGAAAACCATCGTGAAAGTCCTTTCTTTATCCTGTTCAACAAAAGCCATAACTTTATACTTTTACACACATTACCCGTGTAAAAGTATAAAATGATTTTCAAAAACCAAATAAATTATATTATCACACTAAAATATGAATCTTATTCCTAAATAGATCGAATCACACTTTTCATATTTACCGACCTTACCGAACAGTACGTTTCACAATCCAAATACTCACCTCGTACAATAACCACATCGGCAATGCCACCAATGACAACGTGAATATATCTGATGTCGGGGTTATAACAGCAGCCACGATAAGAATAATTACCACGGCATGACGTCGATAGCGTTTCATAAAATCGGCAGAGATAAATCCCAGCTTGGCAAATAACCACGAAAGTATAGGTATCTCGAAGACGATTCCCATGGCAAGACTCATCAAAATCAAGGTACTGATATACGATTGCAACGCGATCATATTCTCCACGTCACTACTCACCTGATAAGTTCCCAAGAAACGAAAAGTTAACGGAAAGATAAGAAAATAGCTAAGCAGGACACCCAGCATAAACATGACATACCCACTCCCCACCACTCTCACGACATATTTGCGCTCGTTAGAGTAGAGAGCCGGGGACACGAAACGGAATAATTGATACAAAATATAAGGAGAGGCACATAAAATCCCCATACACATCGCCACTTTCATGTGGATCAGGAACTGTTCCGCCAACCCGGTATTGATCAATTTCACGAAAAAGTCCGGGGATTCGGCACCCGTCATCCATCCACTAAGCAAAAATAAAAGCCGGTAAGTAATAAAATCTGCCTCTTTGGGCGCTAATATAACAGCAAACAACTCATCTTTGAAAAAGAACGCAACAACACCAAAAGCCACGGTCACGATGGCAATCTTCACCAACGAGGCCCGCAGCACGTCCAAGTGTTCCCAAAAACTCTGATTCTCAGACTTACCGACTTGTTCCATACTACTCTTTTTTCTCTTCTGAAGTAATTTCTTTCTCCACCCCGTTCATTCCTTCTTTGAAAGAATGTATACCTTTGCCAATTCCTCTCATCAATTCAGGAATCTTCTTGCCACCAAATAACAGCAACACAACTAACACGATAAGCAGCACTTCCGGCATACCGACACTGCCAATAAATAATGAATTCATCATACTCTATTTACGAATTATATGGTTAATAAATAGCCAACCACCCACAACCTGCATCAACATTCCGGGTAACCCGATACGAAAATCCTGTAAGGCAACATAAAAACTACCTTCCAGCATCCACTCGCCTAACGTTCCCACGATCTGGTAAAAAAGTACCACTCCCACGAGTAATACCAAAGAGGCCTTCCGAAAACGGGTTGCAGCATACCCGGCAGCCACGGCCAATAATACCGATTTCAGCAACACGGCAGGCAACACGGCCACCGCAGGCATCCCGAAAAGAGCCGAATTTACCAACGGAGAAACTAGTGCCGTCAATAAACCCACCTTCCAACCGTATTTATAAGCCCCCACGAGGGTAAAGAAATAAATCGGTAACCAGCGAATACCGCCCTGCGGAACCAGATGACACAACTGCGGCAGGATAATATTACCCGCCACGAATAAAGTCACGGCCAGATAGGTCCTCAACTGATTATATTCCAATGAATAAAGTTTTACTGTTGTCGTTCTCATACTCTTATATTCTTTAATCCAATTTTACCAATTCATACTTCTGACTTCCCAAACCGATCTTTTCGCCATATTCCAGCGTGTGCATTCCATTACGGGAATCAATACGCTCAATCAGATGGATCTTTCCATGATCTTCAGAAGCCCGAACCAAATCCGTACAGGCCTTGTCCAAAGCAACCGGATCAAGAGAGGCCAGAATACCGATGTCTCCCATCTTGGGGTCCTCCGGAGAAGAATCACAATCGCAATCCACGGAAAGATTATTCGCCACGCTGATATACAAAATCTTGTCCCCACAATGGTCTACGATTGCCTTTGCGGCCTCGGCCATAGATTCCAGAAAATCATCCTGTGGGGGCAAATTACCCCACGGGTTGCCTTTCGTTTTCCCGGCTGAATGAATCCAAGCTTTTCCGGCAGAGGATGCAATACCAATGGATATGTTCTTGATAGCTCCACCGAAACCACCCATCGCATGACCTTTAAAATGTGAAAGAACAATCGTGAAATCATAGTTCAAGTAATGTGAACCGACAAAATCCTCTTTCAAATGCTTACCACCCTTCACGGGAAGTGCCACTTCTCCCTCCGCATCCATGATGTCTACCGGAGCAATGGCAGTGAACCCGTGATCTTTAGCCGCTTTCAAATGATTTTCGGTATCGGCACGTCCGCCCCCGTAAGCCGTGTTACATTCCACGATAGTTCCCTTCACTTTCTGCACCAAATCCTTGATCAAAGCCGGTTGCAGGAAATTATGTCCACCCGGTTCTCCCGTGGATAATTTCACGGCAACTTTTCCTGTTGCCTCCCGGCCTAAAGCCTCGTAAATCTTCACCAAATTCTCCGGGGAAATCTCCTTGAACATATACACTTTCGGTACATTGGTATTTCCATCGGATTTTTGTTCTTGTGCGTTAGCGCAATTCATCCCTGTCACGGTTGACAACACGGAGAACAAAATCATACAAATATTCCTTCTCATTTTCATGATATTATGTATTACGATTTAAAATTTTATATTCACTCCCGCCATCACCGTCGCCTTCGGCATCGGGAATCCGGCATTGATCTCGTATCTTTGAGCAAGTAGATTCTCTCCCTTCACCCAAACATCAAACCCATCCAGTACACGGAAAGACCCGCGTACATTCCATAACAGGAAATCCTCGGTTTCTTCCGGATCAAGTTCTTTATACAACCCAGCCACATATTGCAATCCGGTTGACACGTTCCAACGTCCCTTTGAAAAAGCCGTTCCTGCATAAAGTTTATGCTCCGGAGAGGCTAACACGGGATTATCCATGTGCAAATAACTATAATTCGCATCCACGGACCAAGCAGGAACAATCCGGTAAGCCACCTGAGCCTCTATGCCGGAATTCTCAATCTTTCCCGTGTTCACGTTTAAGGGACGCCCGTCTATCGGCATACGCATAATCAGATTCTCCCCGTCAATATAGAAAACATTCACACCATATGACAATCGTCCATCCAGCAACCGCTGTGCAAATGAAAGTTCGTAACTCCATAACCTCTCCGGTTTCAGATCCGGGTTAGCCGGACGGAACATATACATTTCACGAATCGTCGGGTAACGGAATCCCTTGCTTGCCATCAACTTCACCTCGCTGTTTTCCGGCAAATGGAAAGAAAATCCGACCTGCGGAACCCATTCCGTCCCCACTTGCGAATGATGGTCAACACGGAGTCCCACGTCAAAAGTAAGCCAATCTCCCAAATTCTGCCGGAAATCAATATATCCTGCCACGTCATCCTGTGTTTTATCCGCTTGAGTATCTCGTTCTCCTGCTAACGTCTTATTCCAAGCCTCTCCCCCGAAATGGAAATAATCAAATCCCACGGTCAGGCGATTTCCCTCGAAAAGCTGTACACTCTGGTACCAAGAGACACCCAACATCAGGTCACGTGAATGAAACCGATAATCAAGAGGATCACCCCCTAAATTATAACCATCATTAATCCAATGTTTCCCCCAGTTATAAAAGAAACTCAACGTTCCCGACGTTTTCGCATAATTATTAGCCAAGGCAAAAGAGGTCATTCCTCGTGTAATTCGCTGGTCGTTATCAAGTAATGGATTGGAAATTTCTCCCGGATTCGAGGCATCAAAATGAGTCAGATTCACATCGGCCCAGACATTCCACGCATCCGAAATCTCGTATCCGAATTTGGCATAGCCGCCATATTGTTCGAACTCCATATCCTTCCGATGGCCGTCCGTACGATTATAGGAACCACTGACAATACTTGTGAACCGCCCCTTCCGAATACGATTGGTAACCTCCGATTGCAACGTGTTATACGAACCGTACCCCACGTTAGCATGTGTCCGGATTCCATCCTGCTGCATCTTCCGAGTTACAATATTGATCACTCCCCCCATCGCGTTCGACCCGTATAACACAGACGCCGGACCCCGCAGCACTTCTACACGTTCCGCCAGCAAAGACTGGTAAGCATCGGAAATCGGATGTCCCATCAGTCCCATGTATTGCGGGTGTCCGTCAATTAACACGAGCATCCCTGTTGTCGGTAATCCCTCCTGTGGCACACCCCCAATTCCCCGCAAACTCATTCCCCCGGCAGCCCCTCCGGATACACCATATCCCATCAGCCCTCTGGACGTCGTGAAAAGTCCCGGTATATACTCGGTCAAAAGAGGCAATAACGAGGGATCGTTACGATGTTCGATCTGTTCCCGGTTCACCACGGAAACCGTCATTGGCAAATGCCGCACGTCCGTCTCGTTTCGAGTTCCGGTAACAACAACCTCTTCTATGGTCACTTTTTTCTGCACCGATAAGCTATCAGGCACTTCCTCAGCCCGCAAGGAAACAAGCCCACCCAAAAATAGCACGGTAAATAGTATCTTTTTCATCCTGTATTATTTTGTTACGTTATTCATCGTATGTATAAAATCCTCTATCTGTTGCAGACACTCTTCTGCCGTGTGCATCCGGAAACAGCAAGTCTCCAACGGACACCAACCTGTTTGAGTACGATTAATAATATGAGGTACTTCCGACAAAAAATCCACCTTAATTCCGGATCGTTCCAAAAGCTCTCTGGCCGGGCTACTGATAACCCGGGCAAACACCTCATCCACGCCCCCCAAAGCCATCAAGGCGGCAGCAGCCTTGCCAATCACTTTATCCGCAATAAACGCTCCCCGAAGAAAATCCAGTTCCGTTTTCAACAACCGGTACAAATCCTGTACACCCCGCTCCCAGAACAACCGGGTCTCTCCCCCGTTATAAATCACGCAGGAACATTGTTCCGCATCCAAGCGCTCAATCAACACCTTTCGGTCCGTTTCAACCATCATGCTCATTTTCTCTATTTAAAATACCCGTTCCTGTTTCAAATCCTCCACGAAATGATCAATTCGTTGCATCTCTTTCGGGATGTTAATTCCCTGCGGACAATGATGCACGCACTGGTCACAACCGATGCAATGACTGGCCTGTCGCAACCGGGGAACCGAACGGTCATACCCGATAAGGAATGCCCGCCGGGCCTTACGGTAATTCTCATCTTGTGACGAGGCAGGCACGTTACCCTCGTTAATACACTTGTTATAGTGCAACAACACAGCCGGAATATCCAAACCGTAAGGACAAGGCATACAATATTTACAATCATTACAGGGGATGGTCGGGTATCGCAACATCAGTTGTGCCGTTTCCTCCAAAAATACCTTATCATCATCCGTCAACGGGTCCAGCGGTGAGAAAGTACGCAAGTTATCCTCTAGATGCTCCATGTAAGTCATCCCGCTCAAAACAGTCAATACCCCGGGAAACGAACCCGCAAAACGGAACGCCCACGAGGCCACGCTAGATTCGGGCTTACGCAATTTCAACGTGTTCGCCACATGAGTCGGCACGTTCGAAAGACGGCCACCTAACAGGGGTTCCATGATAATAGCTGGGATGTTCAACTTTTGCAATTCCCCGTAAAGGTACTCGGCATCTGTATTCCGGGTATTCACCTCCTTCGCGTGTTTCCAGTCCACGTAATTCAACTGGATCTGCACGAAATCCCATTTTACCCGATCATGTATCGAGAGCAAGTAATCAAAGACTTTTATATCCCCGTGATAAGAGAATCCCAAGTTACGAATCCGCCCCGTCTCACGTTCTTCAAGCAGGAAATCTAACACACCGTTATTCACGTAACGAGCCTCGTACTCCTTCATTCCGTTCCCCATCCCGACCCCGTGCAGTAACAAATAGTCGATGTAATCCACCTGCAATTCTTTAAACGAGTTGCGGTACATCGCGATAGAAGCCTCACGACTCCAAGTCGAAGGGGCAAAATTGGACAATTTGGTAGCAATAAAATACGTGTTGCGCGGATAACGTTTCAAGGCAATACCCGTGGCACGCTCGGAACGCCCCATACAATAAGCGGGAGACGTGTCGAAATAATTAACACCATGTGCAATAGCCGTATCCACCAACCGATTAATCGTCTCCTGATCCAAATCCGCATCCGGATTCCGTCCTGCACCGCCACTCGTATCCGGCCAGCGCATACAACCATATCCCAGCAGGGAGACTTTATCACCCGTCCTCGGATGCGTCCGGTAAGTCATTTGATCTGTCGGGATTTCCCCTTGTGCCGAACGATTGCCCGACACGATATTATTTCTCGAATTACAACCCACCAAACCGATCGTCGATGCAGCCGCACCAACCCCTAATCGCTTTAAAAATTCCCGGCGGTTTATCTCTTCTTTTCTATCTTTCTTTTCCATGTACTCGTCATTTTTAGATCGTTCTGTGCTGTTCATGTCCTTCCACGTAAATGGCACTGAATGGACGTGCCGGACAAAGATTCTCGCAAGCCCCGCAACCGATACAACGTTCCACATTCACAACCGGAATTTTCAACGAATCCGCATCATCTGCATCGGAAGGAACCATAGTAATCGCTCCCGTCGGGCAATGCCGGGCACAGTTACCACACTCTACTTTATCCCGAAGTGGCACGCAATTCTTCTCCACCCACACGGCATGACCAATCTGTGTGGCCGACTTATCCGCCGGGGTAAGTTTCAAGATTGCTCCCGCCGGACATACCTCCGAACATTTCGTACATTCCGGTCGGCAATACCCTCTCTCGTATGACATTTCCGGCTGCATAAGCGTTTCCAACTTGGTAGAGGGACGTAACACCTGATTCGGGCATACCGAAACACAAAGCTGACAACCGGTACAATGCGTCCGCATATTACGTATCCCTTTGGCTCCCGGTGGTACAAGCGGTGTCGTCCGGGCAGGGACTTTCTTATCGAGAATAACAGCCAAACCGCCATCCACCTTTTTCTCCTGCGCCTTGACAGCCGAAGAAACAAGAACCAGTCCCATCCCGGTCAAAAAACTACGACGAGCATTATTTGTATTTCCCGTTTCGGAAGTTTCTTTTATCTCTTTTTTCCCAAACCGATATTTATAACTGATCGCACCATGCTTACAGGAATCAATACAATCCATACAAGTCACACAACGACTATAATCAATCCGATGATCCTTGTAATTAATGCAAGCCGCCTTGCATCTACGGGAACATAAACTACAATTTGTACATTTCTCCGCATCAATCTCCGGACGAAACAAGGAATACCGGGAGAAGAATCCCAACACCGTACCTACCGGACAGATCGTGTTGCAATAGGTTCGACCATTTCGCCATGCCAGTACAACTAACACGACAAACGTGCCCGCCGCAATAATAAACGTCGGCAAACTCTTCAGCCATACCGAAGTCTCGTAAAAAGCGTAGCTATCACTCCTTTCGGCAAAATAAGCCAACACGTTATTTCCCCACTGGTACACGGGAGCGAAAAGATTCGAAACGATTCGCCCGTAAGAACTATACGGAGCCAACAATGCCACAACCGAACCAATTCCGGCAATCATGGCAATAATAAACACTCCCAACACCCCGTACCGTAACCACGAAACCGCGGGAGAATACGAAAAACGATACTTCTTTTTCTTTCGCCGTCCGCTAAACCAAGACACCACATCTTGAAACACACCCAACGGACAAATCACCGAACAATACACCCGTCCAAACACGAGCGTCAATACCACCCATAAAAGAATGACCCCGACATTCAAGGCCAGCACGGCCGGCAGGAACTGTATTTTCGCCAGCCATCCGAACCACGCATGTAATGTTCCCGTAAAATCGAGAAACAACAAGGTGATCAAGATAAAAAACACAAGGGCTACTATTAATCTGATTCTGCGTAGCATAAGCTGTTATTTTAGTTATTAAAACATTACAAAATTATGGAATGTTTACACTATAATTTGTACACGAATTACAGATTAAAATACCAAAATTACTGATTGAAATAATTTCTTGATTTACGATTTCAAATAAAACTCTTCATTTTCACCAATCAGCAAAATACAAAAAACACTTCCGGTTTCTAAATCCTTGTTGGAAAGAAACCAGAAGTGTTTATACTCTTTTGATAATATTTCCTTGTCTTATTCCGTCAACTCGTATTTCAATTCATACCCTTGTTCATCAATTGAAATACCCTCCGTCATCCAACGGGGAGCCGGGCTCTCTTTCAAATAATGATCAAAAAACTGCCGCATCCGCACTCCCCAATCTATCATGGCTGCCTCGCTATTCAAGGCATGGCTCTCTCCTTTATAGTTTAACAACCAAGCAGGACGTTGCAATCGTCTCATGGCCATAAAAAGATCCAACCCCTGAGCAAAAGGCACGGCATTATCTCCATCACAATGGAATATCAGCAAGGGAGTCTTGATTTTATCCGCATAAAATATAGGAGAATTACGAATATACATCTCCCGGTCCTCCCACAACGTCTTGCCCAATCTTCCCTGAGCATCTTCATAAACATACAACCGGGGCATTCCTCCCCCTCTCAGTGCCGTATAGGAAGAAATGGTGTTAGAAACAGCAGCTCCGGGACTGGCACAACGGAAAATATTTGTCCTTGTAACCAAATAAGCCACCTCATAGCCTCCCCAACTATGCCCGATAACACCAATATGATCTTTGTCCGCAATACCCTTATCAATCAACATCTGTACCCCACTTACCACGGAATTATAGCAACTCTCGGCAGGATCGCCAATCTTAAAATGTACATCCGGCATGAAAACCACATACCCGTTACTTACATAAGTTGGTACGTCTATTACCGAACTACTCAACTCCGGTAAACGATAACTGTATAACTCCTCTGTATGTCGTTCGTAGAACGTCACGATCACCGGATAGCGTTTATTGGGATCATACCCTTCCGGCAAAAACAGGATTCCATCATTTTCCCGGCCGTCAAAAGTCTTCCAACGTTCCAACCTTGCCGTTCCCCACAGGTAATTCGTCTGCTGCGGATTGGTATTTGTTATTCGGCGAGGATTCGTAAACTTCAGATTACTCCACCACAAATCCCCGTATTCACTAAAACTAGATTTACTCCAAACACAAGTTTTGCCATCATCAGCCATCTTTACGATCCGGGCAGCATATTCCCCTTCCAGTAATTTATTAACTTTCCCGTTAGCTTCCAAAGCATACACACCTTTACTCTTTGTCCGGGTATTAAAACTACTTAGAATCGCTCCTTTCGTAAGATCATTTCCTTTCGCTTCAACTAAACGTAGCTCTAGATCATGTTTCCGACCATATTCACCTGTAAGCGAATAAGGCTGTTTATGGCCTGTCAAATCCACAACCCACATGTCATAACGATCATATAACACCAGACTCTTACCCCCATTTATCCATCCGGCATAACCATAGGCCGAAGGGGCTTTAGGCATATCATGTAATTCATCATACATCGGATAACCGATAGCAGAAGATATATCTTTCAACTCTCCCGAAACCATATCTATATTGTACCACGTCCGGGCCTCTACATCATACCACACAGCATACTTTCCGTTCGGACTCCAAACAGGAACATTTCGCACATTGGTCAATAACTTCGTCTGTTTTCCATCCGCCAAACGAATCAGATAAATATCTGAATTCAGTTCGTGCCTCCAATCAAATTGTGTAAGATAGGGAGTTGAAGAAGTCGCAAATATATAATCAAAATCCTTACTTTCAGGTATAACAAAAGCACTCATACCCGGATCAGATAACTTTACACATTCTTTGGAATCCACGTGATATATGAATTTGGGATAATCCATCGGATTAAAACCACCTCGGGCCGGTCTTTGCCTCCGATGAGACAATGGCTCGTTCCAACTCCATAATTCCAATTCAAAACCCAGATCAGACTTTTTTCTTGGTGCCGGTCTCGGCATTTTTACCGGCTCTATCTCCAACATTATATCTCGTCCCCCGTTGAGTAAAGGATAAGGATTACGAGTCACCTTCATCCCTTCCGGAAGTCCTGTAATCTCTTCAAAGTTGACCACCACATGACAATCCGCAGGAGCTAAAGAAAACGAATAGAGCAGATCGGGATTATTCACCCGGGAAGAATCGGAAGCAACCGTGAAAGTACCAACTTCTCTCTCCTCATCAAACCATACCCGGCCAAAGAGATTTTTACCAGTCTTGAAAATATCCCGGGATTTCCCCTTTAAGTCCCGAACACGCAAAACAGTCTCGTCATCCCCTTTGTATTCATAAACAAGAGAACGTCTCCCATTAAAAAAAGTATAACTCCCAACCCGATCTATCTCGATCTTCTCCCCGGTTTCCACGTTCCACACGTACAAACGATTATAGGAAGTGTTCCCCTCATTCACGAACTCGGTATAAACAATCCAAGGAGAACTGACATCCACATTGGGAAAAGCCGTTTTATCCCAAACGATCTTTTTCCAATCTTTCAAACGCACGATAAAAGTAGAATCAACCGTTGTCCCCGTGGTATCAACGGGAGTTTTTTGTACCATTTTTACCCATTTCCCGTTATTGAAAAAGAAGAACTCTGAAACATTCTTCAAAGCAGTTGTCCGATTCCGTTCCGCATCATATAAATACAACTCTGAATCCTGATTCCCTGTATCATAAAGATATGCGTAGCGATAAGTTGCCCATCTCCCGTCAGGAGACAAATTCGGTTCTCTCAACGTTCGCCATAATTTACATTCTTCCTGTTGCAATGCTTTTTTCTGCGCGAACAGTAAAGAAGGCAATGCAAGAAATAACAAAATACAAAATACGATTCGTTTCATCTCTACTACTTTTCAGCTTTCAACAACTCAATGACATAAGATATTTCATCAGCCAACTTACTGGGACTACCGCAATACCCTCCTGAAGTATAACGCATCACGCCATCTTTCAAAATTACTTTTCGCGGAATCCCCGAATCATTGAACATTTTGGCAAAGCGTGAGAACACGACATTGGCCGATTGACTCTTTTCATTATAATTGTCATACAACACATTGAACGTGAAATCATTTTTTGCAAAGTACTCCTTAATTTTCTGTTTATATTTATCCCCGCTTTCCTGGGTAGCAATAAAATAAAACTCCACCTCTTTATCTTTAGCATATTTATCCACAGCCATTTGCATGCCGGGGAAGGCCATCTTACACGGACCGCACCAAGTTGCCCAAAAATCAAGTACCACAATCTTTCCTTTCCAGTCTTTACTATTCACCTTTTTTCCCGTCATACTTTCTAACACGAAAGGTTCAACTGCTACATTCGTCAATCCCGCCTTGACCTCCTTTTTCATCTCTTCCAGTTCTTTCATGGACTTCAGCGACTGCACATATTCCTCGAAACCTTCAGACTTTCCATACTTTTCCGTATACACTTTTTTCAACATCTCCAACATAGCCGGAGTCACCACATTCTCTCGCACACACTCCTCCAACACGGAAAATATCTTCGATCTATTCCCGGTCTTTTCCAAAATTTGGATATAGGCCTCATTCAAGTCCGAATTGCTATACAATCCTTCTTTCGACAAGTTTTCAAAATAAGGAAGAGTCTCCTCGTATTTTTCCATCCGGGTCAACAAAAGAATATGACTTGTCAGTTTATCATCAAGCTGGCGACGAGCAATTTCCCTCGCCTGCCCCGGAGTATATCTGACATCCTCCATAAAAGAAAGATCACCTTGTTTCTTCATCATCTCTTCTATCATTGCGGTAGATAAAGGATAAATGACCTCATCAGGACTTAATTTCAACTTAAACATCCGGAAAATATTCCAACGATACACCTCATTCAATGTCTGGAAATTCATTTGATCAAACCAAGAGGCAAATCCCTCGTAATCGTGCTTGGCAAACAAAGCCTCTTCCAAAACACGGAATGTACTGTAATAAATAAAAGCATGTTGCCCCTGTTCCGGGTGCTTACGCCATTCACTGATCGGGAAGTCAGCCAAAAACTTGCGGGTTGAATCCAGTTTCACATCATCCAGCGGCATTTGCTCGATAGTCTTAAAAGTCTTAAAGCGAGCCGCAGCACCGTGAGGATAATTAGCAAGAATCATTTGTTCCAGCGAATCGGCTTTTTCCGTATCTCGTAATTCAAAACGGTAAAGATCCCTAGCCCACAAATATTGTTGTTCACCCAAGCCGGGGATACTCAAAAACTGAGTAATATACCGACGAGCCGCATCCGAATATTGGTCTCCACTTCTCAATTTCACCATCGCCATAAAACAGTCGAACATTTTCGGCATATTCTGCGGGAAATATTCCAACTCTTTATACACCCACATTTCCACCGCCTCATCAGAAATATCGTACTGATTAAAATACCCCATCACACCTTTCCCCAAAGAAGGTTTACGAAATATAGCCCAAGCCAGTCTTCCTCCGGGAAGTTGTTGTCCATTCTGGTCAAGGGTTACCCACATGAAACCCTTATCATCATTATTATCCGCAACACCCATATCATTCACATCCTTCGGGATAAATTTAAAGGCAACAAAAGCGCAATTTCTCGGTACATAAAAATTCCCGTACCAAATTCCCTTGTATTCGCTCAAATCCACATCTGCCACTTCCCAACAATAATCATTATACATATAGGCAACTCCGGTAATAGCCTCCTTTCCGACCAACGGTCCTCCCGTCGGATCATATTGTATTTCCAACCGAGTTCCAGCCACAGGACTCCCCATAAAACCGGATAAACGAGACTTTTCTTCTTGCCCTAACACGTTCACGGCAAGACCACATAACAGCATTACAATAATTACGAACTTATTCCTCATAGTAATAAATTTTGGACATAAAATTCCAAGGGCTATTATAAAGCCCCGGAATATATCAATTTCAAATTCAAATGTTTATTTACTTGCTTGATTCCCGATCGCGTGCAGATCGATATTATACTTTGTTTTAAAATAATCCAACACGATCTCGTATTTTTGTTTTATCAGGTAAGTACGTTTATAGGTTCCGCTACTTTGATCCCATTCTGCACTGACATCAAAACTATCAGATAACGCCCAAGCCTTAAACTCATCCTCGCTCATGATTGTCAAATACTTCACGTAAAGCCCGAAATCATAATTCACATCAATATTTTTATAATATTCCAAGAACCCACAACCATTATACCCCCATTGTCCTTGATTCTCGGTATTTGACGAGTTATTAAACAAATCAGAAAATTCCGTCGGAATCTCTATTTTATCACGAGAAGCCGCATATACGATCAAAGATTTTGTAATCTCCCCGGTCGCATTTAATTTCTCATTTTCAGTCAATTGATCGAACTTTTCACTCGTATAACCGAATGCGATATGATTTAAACCACTTGCAGCTGCATGATACGTGGTATCATACACTTTCACACTCCCCCATTCTTGTGTTTCTTCATCATACACGTAATCGTATCTTTCGGTTACACTATATATTTCCGAGGCCAATAACACTCTTAAAGGTAATATTTTCCGTAAGAAATCTTCATCCCATATAGCAAAACTATTCTCTGTTATAAAATGAAAAGCCTTGTCAGCATACGCCTCATCCGCTTGAACCGAATAATAGGGAATATATTCCGTCACATTCCAACGAAAATCCGATTCCTTATATTTATACAAAAATTGTACGTTATATTTCTCGTAATAAGCAAGAAATTCCTGATCATAATCCGCATTCCCTTGGGGAAATTCATAAAAAGTCTGAGGTTCCGAAGGAGTTAAATCTTTTTCCCCACAGGCAAAAAATAAACCTGTAAAAATCAACAGTATAAACAGTATATTATTTTTCATAGTACTTCAATTTATCAATTGGTTCCAATTCGATCCGTAGCTAATTCATTCTGTACCAATTTAGAATTCCGATCTAAAACATCCTGCGAAATCGGTAAGGTATATCCAGGATCTTTTTCCTGTAACACGTATGTTGTCCGCTGTCCATTTTCACTAACCCACGTATGTTCAATTCTAGGCATCCCGTAACGACGAAGATCAAACCAGCGATGTCCTTCCATAAAAAGTTCACGACGACGTTCCAACTTACACAAGTTTTCCAAATCATCAGCCGTACTCAACGTGTAATTCGAATAATTTGTAAACCGGTTTTCCCGCAATTTATTTAGATCATTTACAGCTAATTGACCACATTCAGCAGCTCCCGCTTTATATTTCTCCATATATGCCTCTGCTCGGTTCAAATAAAGTTCAGCCGTTCTCCACACGTACCCTCTTTCCGCAACCCCGTGTTTATACTCTTGATAAGGATAAATATAACCGCTTGCCGTGGCCTTAAAATACATCCCGTTACGACTATCATTCGGTTCTGAAAAACTACTCACCAAATCCGTAGACAGGCATACAGGCGTTCCCATAAATCCCATCCGTCCGGGCATACTTCCAAAGACAAAAATAGTTTCCGGGAAACTGGAAGAAACGACCGGATTCGTAGAATTCGTGGGATAATTCACATTCGTGTAAGCATAAGTCGGTAAATAAACCAAATCCGGAGCCCCTGCAAGAGCCTGGGTGGCATGTTCAATCACTTTATCCCATTCCTCCATGTACAGATAAATACGGGAGGCGATCAAATGCGCGGAAACATAATTGATCCGGTAAACCCCATTATTTGTTTTATTCTGATCCAACAATGACACAGCCCGCTCAATATCCGCTGTAATCTGTTTGTAAACATCTGCCACCGAACTACGAGCAATTCCTTCATCCCGAATTTCGGATTTCGTGACCAAAGATACTCCTAAACGCTGGTCGGGAGTTGAACGGGAATCGTTGTAAGGAGTTGCAAAGATATTCACCAACTGCAAATAATAATACGCCCGTAAAGTCAGAGCCTCTCCCAACACCATATTAATCTGTGATTCCGTACCCACTGACATCTCTATATCATCAATGATAACATTGCATACCATAATCTTCTCATAGTAATTTTCGTATGTTGCATCAGTCACATTTGCATCCTTCAGAGACTGATACATGTAATATTGCCAAGTAAAAATATCCCGGCAAGCATTATAGACATCCGTGTATGAATAGGAAGATACGCCATCAATATCATCATCCATATACCAGGTCAAACCATCCAATTCGGCAAATGCATACCCTGCCCCGTTCAATAATTCTGAATAAGCATCCGTTGTTTCCGGTTCAAATTCATCTTGAGAAACTTCCTCCAAGAAATTCCCACACGCACAGAACGTTATGATAAAAAACGCTCCTAATATAAACTTATTAAATACTGAAATCATAGTTCATCATCTTTACTAGGTTAAAAACTAACATTTAAAGAGAACGAGTACGTCTGCGTGATTGGTAGAGCCGTTCCTCCGGTTCCGCCTTGTTCAGGATCTTGTCCCCTAAACTTCGAGCTACAAATCGTCAAAGGATTGGTAACATTAAACATACAAGACATCATGGATACCCCGAATTTTTTCAAATATTTCTGGGGAATCGTATAGGACAGAGATAAATTACGACATCTTAGGAAATCTCCCTTCACCACCCGAATATCTGAATAATTATACATTTCATAAGAATTCAAAGACACGGTAGAAGGAATCGGAACATATAAATTATACTCTGTCGAACCATCAAACACGAATCCTGGAATATTTGTCGTAAGCTCGTCACCCGGCTTCTTCCAACGTTTCAAAAGATCTTTATGCAAATTATCCTGTGGAGCGGGCATGGTGAGAGCCCCGCTATACAAGAAATTCAATCTCTTTACACTACCCAAGCTATAAGCGAAATTAGCATTCAACGTCAGATTCTTATATCGCAAACTCGTGGTAAATCCACCGCTGATTTTAGGATCAGCCTGTCCGGAATACACCAAATAATCCTTCGGGTCATCCATTTTAACAATCTGGCTCTGGTCACGAGAAGTATGAGCAAAAGTAGCGTATCCATATTGCGGATCTAATCCGGTAAATTTCCATGAATAAACCGCATTTACAGGCTTTCCGTTCTCAAAAGCATTTCCGGCCAGATAATCCGTGTAAGTATATTCATTTTTTCCTGTATTCTGCACATTATTCGTGTTCTTTGAATACGTGGGAGTAATTGTCCATTTAAAATCTTTCGTCTGTACGGGTACAAATGACACGGCCAACTCAAAACCCGTATTCTTTATATCCGCTCCGTTTTTATAGGTCGTCTTAACTCCATATTCCGCAGGAACATCCAAACTAAAAATAATATCTTTCCCTTTTTTGTAATAGTAATCAATTGTTCCACTGATTCTTCCTTTCCAGAATGAAAAATCCGTTCCGATATTTATTGTCTTTGTCTTCTCCCAGCGCAAATCCGGATATGCGTAACGACTAACGTTCAGCACGTACTCCCCGGACCAACGATTAATCACGGTTGTCGGATATTTCACGACAAGATTGGGTCCCACCGTGGTAGGAACATTTCCCTGGCTACCATAGGACAAACGCAGACTCAAGTCTGCCCGTTCTCCCAACAATTTAAACCACGGTTCCTCAGAAACACTCCAACGTCCCGCAACACTCCACACGGGTAAAGCTTTATTATTTGTATATTGTCCGAAACGGTTGGAAGCATCCATACGGATATTTGCATTCAACACATAACGATTTCTATATGCATAAACTAACGTCGCAAAACCGGATAACGTATTAGATAACGTATTACTAAGTTTAGCCGTATGTTTCTCCAAAGATGAATTTCCACTCAATGAAGTTGAGCCGGACGTATTGGTATCATACTCGTAACTAATTCCCAATCCCCGATCCGGGAAATATCCCCATTCCTCAGTATTAAATCCATCATTTTTTACCGAACGAACCTCATATCCCACCATCGCGTTAATAATATGATTCTCGTTCAATATCTTATTATAAGACAACTGGGCGCGAGCCGTATAACTTATATTATTATTTGTTTCATATAACAATATACCTCCCTTAGACAAACGCGAGGCTTTTTCCTCTTCACTATTTGGAGTAACTGCCCCGTAGTCATATCCTCTGATTTCCGCAATATAATAAGAACGTTCATCTGCCCATTTCTTGTTTACCGTGTTCGAATAATTTACACCAAAAAGAGTATTTAAAGTCAACCGAGGATGTAATTTCGCATTTATCCCCACACTGGCATTCACTTGACGAATATTCGCCTCATTACCCGTATGCTCTATTTCGTTCAAGATATTATAAGAAAGCGGAAAATTTGAAGACAATCCGGGTACAGTAGAATATTGTGTCGTGTAGAATTCATCTTTACTAATGGCTCTTGATGCAGAAAGAGCATAATCCGAAGGATTTACCATATAAAAACCATCTGATTTTCTATCCGAAAAACTCAATTTACCCTCCACATTGACAAACTTCCCGATATCGGTACTTAAATTCAAATTTAAATTATATCGTTCCAGGTTGTCTCCCTTCGTCGTTCCTTTACTATTATTGTAACCTACTGAAAAATAGTAACGACTAGTTTCATTTCCCCCGGAAACACTTAATGTATAATCCTGATTAAAAGCATTCTGACAAAGAATCTTAAACCAATCCGTGTTCATTGTCTCCAAATCGGCAACTTTCGCATCAAACTCAGACTTTGTAATTTTACCGTCATAATAATCAAACAGAGCCCCTTCATACCCTGCAGAATAAGGCATTGCCCCATATAGATAACCGTACTCTGCCGTTTCCCGGGACACCCCGATACGTTCCTTAGAATTCATTAATTGGTAATCCGAATACCGGGGACGTTCCGTAAACCCGAAAGATGCTGAAAAAGTAACTGACGGCTTTCCTACTTTACCTTTTTTAGTTGTCACAACAATCACGCCATTAGCAGCTTGCGTTCCGTAAATAGCCGTAGCGGAAGCATCTTTCAAAAAAGTAATCGATTCAATATCCATCGGATTCACCCCGGAAATGGCATTACCTAACAAACTCAGACTGGCATTTTCTCCCGCTTGTTCCCGTATGGTTGAGGCCGATCCCGTTAACACGTCATTTATCTCGTCGTTAGATAAATCCACCGGGTCCTCATAAATAATTCCATCAACAACCCATATCGGAGCAGCATTCCCATGAATGGTTGAAGAACCCCGGATACGCATTTTCGGAGTCGCATTCGGGCTACCGGAAGTTGTCATAACCATTAATCCCGGAACACGTCCCTGTAACATAGCGTCTACCGAGGCCACGTTAGGAATCAAAATATCATCTATTTTCACCGAGGTAGTAGCACTGGCTGATAACCGTTTGTCTACTTTACCATACCCCGTAATCACCACTTCTTCAATCTCCGTCACGTCCGGTTGCAGGCGAATAACCAATTCTTTGTTATCGTTCTTCTTCAAAGCCACCTCTTGCATCTGGTAACCGACAAAGGTCACGAGCAGAACAGTCGTGTCCATCTGTGGAATTTCAAGCGTAAACGTTCCGTCAACATTAGCCACTCCACCAAGAGCCGTTCCTTTTAAAACAATGGTCGCTCCCGGCAAAGATTCCCCTTTCTCATCCAGAATCTTACCTTTCACAATCCGTTTTTTGGGCTGATTATCCTCCTGTCCCCGCTTGATAATAATTAAAGAACCATCTTTTTCATAAACCAATCTGGTTCCTTTCAAACACAAGGCCATGACATTATCAATATCAGCCAGTGATACCGAAAGTGTTAATCCCTTAATTCCGACAACATCATCCGATTTAAATAAAAACCGGTAATCGGAATTTTTCTCTATTTCCCTGAAAACTTCTTTTAATGAAGCATTCTCCACGCTTAACGTGAGGTTCTGCGAATGTACATTCCCGTAGGTATGTAACATTCCGAACAGCATAAACAAGACATAAAATTTCATCATTCGCATAATTTGTGCGTACTTTCTCGAATGGAGAAAGTCATCTTTCCATTTTTTTGTCATAACTTTGTAGTTGTAGAATACAATTTAATTTGTCAGGAATGGGGAGTGTGGGGACACTCCTCTTCCTTTATTTATCGATCACAGTTATATTATTTCCTTTTATATCAAAATGAACAATATCCAGTTTTTCTATTTTCTCTAATAACACGGAGAAATCCTTGTATCGGCTAATGTTTCCGTTAATTCGAATCTCCTTCACACCGGGATTCTGATAAAACAAATTTACGTCATACCACCGGGCAACCGTATTCATCACATCCTCCAAACGCTCGTCTTCGAACACGAAATACCCGTCCTTCCATGCCGTATAGAGACTGACATCCACCTTTTGTTTACTCAATTCTCCTGTATTTGTTAACACGGCCTGTTCCCCCGGTTCCAACAATAACGTTTTTCCCTTCACGTTTATTTCCACACTTCCTCGTTCCAGTGTTGTTTCAAAACGACTCTCTCCCTCGTAAGCATTTATATTAAACCGAGTTCCAAGTACTTTCACTTCAAACCCGTTAAGCTCTACAATAAAAGGAGTCCCGGACTTTGCCACATCAAAAAAAGCCTCTCCGGAAAGCACCACCCGTCTCTCCTCACCGCTAAACCGTACCGGATAACGTAAATCCGTTTCAGCATTCAGATGAACCATCGTCCCATCACTTAATTTCATGGAGAACTCTCCCCCTCTCGGAACTCGCATCAAATGAAACTCATCCACCATTTTTCCCTTCGCCTCGATCCCCTCGTAATTCAACACGTTACTATCCTGTTGCACGAATAGACTGTCGGAAATAACAATATTCGTACGTAACCTGGATTCTAAAACAATCGCTTTCCCAGAACCGGTATACAACACGGCTTGATCCTTTCCGGGAGCCAATGCCAACGAATTAACTTCCGGTTGTACAGTGTCGAATTTTTGCCACAAAACGATCGTTCCGACCAGACAGATAAATACAGCTACATACTTACACAACCCGATGAATATCTTTCTTTGCTTTCCATAGGTTCTTTGTTCAAATTTCTTCAAATTTTTCCGGACGTCAACCTCTTTACTTTTCTCTTGAGTAAAAAAGTTCTTCATTTTCTGGTAATAGCGCTCATTCTCTCCCGACTCATTTCTCCACGCCTCCACTTCCTGTTTCTCCTTTTCTGTTAAATCGCCATTTACAGACCGCCTTAATATGGACCAATCAATTTTTTGCATAGCTTGTATTTATTACTTACATACATAAGACAACTTCAACAAAAAATACAGTGACAAAATTTCAAGAAAAAAATTATTTTTCTTGTAACAAATTGATACTATGAACTAAATAACAGACAAAAGGATTAGGAAAGAAGCTCCCAAACGAGAACGGATAAATTTATACGCCCGGCTCATCTGCGTGTTTACAGTATTCACGGAAATATTCATTTCTTCCGCTACTTCCTTGTATTTTTTCCCGTCCAGCACGCAACGCTTAAATATAATTTTAGACTGATCCGGCAATTCTTCGATCACATCATACACCTTCTTCAACATATCCTGATCAATTTCTACCTCCGGAATTTCTGCATAAGCTTGAGCCTCAAGTAACCATTGTTTATAATTATCTTCCACATGAAGATGTTTCAAACGATTCAGACTACGATTACGCACCTGAGTAAAAAGATAAGATTTCAAATTAGATACCTCCGGAAGTGTCGGAGCATTATTCCATAAATCTATAAATACCTCCTGAACAATATCCTCAGCCTCACCACGATCCAACAAAAAATATTCTGCAAACAACGTCATCTTCTTGAAATAAGATTCAAAAAGTTGTTTAAACACTCCCTGCTCCCTCCGCCTTATCGCCTGCAAAACATTTTCCATATCAAATCCCATAGGTATCCTTGTCTACTCGTGTTGAATACACAAATATAAATCTTTCTTTTAAAAATGCTCTTCCCCACGATAAATATTAACTTTTCTATTACCAAAAAGATCACAGACTACATAAAGATGAACCTTCAATTAACGACATCGCTCAACGGGATTTCATCCAAGCTATTTTCTTCTTCGCACCAGCAACAAACACATGCACCACCACTCTATTCCCACACCAATCTAATCCAAATAATGAGGTAATCCTACCCTAATAATCCCACTCATACAGAGCTTATTCGTTGTCTATTCGTTGCTCATGCATTACGACATATGTAAGCTCTGAGTAAACGTCGAATGATGTTCGAATATGTGGGATTATTTCTTTAGGTTCTCCTTAGGAACTCGTTAGGTTCTCTTTATAAATCAATCAACAAGTCACCCTCCTATTTTCTACTATCCAGAATCTTCGTCCCGATATCCATGTAACGATACACATCCCGGGTGGTCTCCCGGATACGTTCCTCGTCCTTTTTATGTCCCAACCGGACAATAATGGCATTCTTTTCGGGAATAGCGACAATATATTGTCCCAACATTCCCCGGAAATAGGGATTCTGTTGCCCTTTATAGTTCATAATCCAAATCTGGAAACCATAATAATCCAAAGAATCCTTCCCCCACTCGTCCTTCAGATACCCCGCCGGACTCATGGCCTCGTTAATATATTCTTCCGAAACCAACTGTTTCCCGTTCCAGTTCCCATGATGCAACATCAAACGGGCAAAACGGGCAATTTCCCTCGCCGTGGTGTGAAAACAACAGAAAGATTTCTCGTCCCCGTCCTTTTTATCCAGCAACCAATAGGCGTCCTGACAGGCTTGCATCGGTTTCCATAACTTCTCTTCGGCATAATCACTAATGCTCTTCCCGGTCGCTTTCTCCACGATAAAAGCCAATATCTGTGTATCCCCGCTCCGGTATGAAAATTGTTTCCCCGGTTCCTCGATCACGTCCAACGTAGTCACTAAATCATAAAGATCGTTCCCGTAGTAGCCATGTGTAGTTACCGAAAACAGCGACGCATAAGCCTCATCCCAATTCAAACCGCCACTCATGGTTAACAGATTGCGAATCGTGATATTTTTCTTTTTTCCCTCGTTAAATTCCGGGATATATTTCCCCACCGGATCATCCAGACTGGTAATTTTTCCCTCGTCATAAGCAATGCCGACCAACAGCCCCACGATACTCTTGGTCGATGAAAATATATTTGATGTTTTCGTGTCATTCCAACCAGACCGATATTCCTCGTACACGATACTATCATTCTGGATCACCAGAAAAGAAACCGTACGAAAATCATTCAAGTAGGCATCATCCTCCGGACTCAACTCGTACGTGTTATAATCCTTGGCAATCCCCCATGTCCAGCAAGTG
The DNA here is from genome assembly GCF_015560935.1 of Butyricimonas sp. BSD2780061689_150309_C8. Lineage (NCBI taxonomy): Bacteria > Pseudomonadati > Bacteroidota > Bacteroidia > Bacteroidales > Odoribacteraceae > Butyricimonas > Butyricimonas sp. BSD2780061689_150309_C8. The sequence goes on along the minus strand of NZ_JADMSV010000018.1, from coordinate 881 downwards.
TCAGCTTTCCGCACCGTATGCTTGTCAAACATCGACAAATCATCTATCGACGGGTACCAATAAAGCAAAGCCCGCTGCGCATAATAAGGCAGACAGAAATAAGCAATCCCCAGCACCACAACAACCGTCAAAAGTATCTTATATCTTTTCTTCATCATAATCAATTTATAAAGTTTGTAAGGTTCATAAAGTTCGTAAAGTTCATAAAGTGACGGGTGTCCTTCGGACAGTTTTTAACGGCAGCCCCCGCTGCCGTCTATAAAGCGCCCCGCAGGGGTCCAAGGACCTTATAGACCTTATGAACCTTATGGACTTTATGAACCCATTTTCACTTTCACCACCATTTTCCGGATTATCCCCTCCCCGATACAAGGAGCATGAGCATCTTCCGGGAAAAAGATCACGAACTCTCCGGGAGATAACGTGAACACCCGCTCCACCGGATCCCGGTAAAAAGTAAAATCACCCGCACCATCATACGGCGCCCGTTCTTCGCCCAACAGACTTTTAGCCTTCCAGCCATATCCTTCCGGCATACTCAAAGGCATCTGAATATCAATATATTTATCATGCCGTTCGTACACGGCCTCCTCTGTTTTTCGTCCTTTGGCATCTTCAATTTTCAGGTAGGCATTATCCCCGTCAATGTCAATTCGTCCCACGGGCATACTTGCCAAATCATGCGTTTTTATATAGTCAAAGACAACTTTAAAATACGGGTTCAACCCCTCAATTCGTTCGCTATTAGTCAGTACGTCTACAATCATAATTTTATTTCAATTTTTTTATACAACAAAGATAGGAAAACTCGCCCGATTTCGGATGGATTTAGGAAGAATAATGTAAACTATTGGGCTTTCAGGGAGATACGCAGCATTATT